>CASDHD010000022.1 GCA_949280095.1 uncultured Bacilli bacterium | reverse complement strand
TCTTGTTTATTCTGGTTATCATTTTATTCCATCACGTACAATCTAGGACACAGCGAAAAACAAAAGAAAATTATAATAGGAACTATTGCTGGCCTTATTTTGTTAGTAGGTGGAATTACTTTATATAGAACATTTGCATTATATGAAGAGAAGAAAGAGTTTAATGTGTTAAAAGGAAGAGTTCCTGATTTTGGTAATTATGATATAGATGAATAGCTATTACATTGGATGGAAATGCAGTAGAAAAAATACCAGAGCGAGGATCATATACAGTAAGCGTAGAATGTACAAATGGAGATGCATATTGGGATTATACAAATTGGAGAGTTTCTATAGGTAACTTTTCAAAAAGAACTAAATGTAATGTAAATTTTACTACAGGAAATTATTTCAATAATTATCTAATAGCAGCAAGTAATACAGATTATAGTCTGAAAAAATATACACATGCTGAGACTTATCATACGGGGAAAAAGGCTATGATTGATTATCGATATTCAGGAAAAGAAGTCAATAATTATATATGCTTTAAGAATAGTTCTTGTTCTGAAGATGAATTATATCGAATTATAGGAGTTGTGCCTACACAGAATAATGATACAGGTATTTATGAAAATCGAGTCAAAGTAATCAAATCTATAAACTATGAAGGTTCTCAAAATTTAAAAAGTGGTTCAATTTATACTAAAAGTGGAAAGGGATATCTTTGGAATGAAACCAATGAAAATGTTTGGCACATAAGTACACTTTATAATATGTTAAATACAGAATATTATCAAAATTTAGGGACTATTAAAAATTATATTGATAAAACAAAATGGTATTTGGGTGCTCCTGCCTCTTCTAATAATGCTTATACTACTTATACTTCTGAAGAATTTTATATAAATGAAAGAAAAAGGGGAGGTGCTTATAGTGGTGGAAATGATTATTATGTAAATTATATAGGCCTTATATATCCAAGTGATTATGGATATTCTGTAGAAAGTACAAAAATTAATGATATTTACAACAAATCTATCTATGAAAATTTTAAAGAATATGCTTCCAATTCATGGTTATATAGTTTAAATGGGGGTACTTATTTTGAATGGACGATTTCAGCGGTAAGTGATAATAATAGTGCTTGGTGTATTCATCCAGATGGTTTTATTGATAAAAATGTTGTTTATTCTTCTAATATTTTTGGAGTACGACCAGTTTTCTTTTTAAAATCTACGGTGCAATATAAAAGTGGGGATGGATCTAAGTCTAATCCATATAGAATTTCATTGAGTGAATAGAAAAGAATTGATAAAAAATCTAGATTTTTTTATTAACCTTTAAAGATGTGACTTGCCTTTAGCACATACAAAATATATGTGCAAGTATCACTTTGTGTTTATACCAAAATTTAGAAGAAAGGTAATCTATAATAAGTTAAGAGCAGATATACAAAAATATATACAAGACTTATGTAATATGATTACTCCAGAAAATAATGCGCAAGAAATCAGGGTTTGGCATGTAGCATCAGATGCTTCTCTTTCATTTCGAAATGCTATTTATGTTTTTGGAGCACGACCAGTTTTCTATTTAAATGTAAATGTTCAGTATAAGAATGGTAAGGGTACTAAAGAAAAACCTTATCAAATTACTTTAGGGGAATAAAAATAGTTAAGTTCTATTTTTCTTTTTTTTTCATACACTCTATTAGGAGCGTGGTGGAAATGGATAAAGAAGTGGACAATCTTATTCTTGGTGGACATGAACTGAAAATTAGTGAACGTCGTGAAATTTTTTTAACAGGGATAAAAAAAATTGATAGTTTTGATAATGAAGAATTTTTAATGGAAAGTAATATGGGTATAATTTTACTAAAGGGAAGTAATCTTGAAATTATTCGTTTAGATACGCATGATGGAAATGTTAAAATAAAAGGAAAAATAGTGAGTTTTACTTATTTAGATGGAGAAGGGAAACAATCACAAGAAAGTTTTTTTAGTAAGTTATTTAAATAATGAATTATAAATTACAACTTTTATCTTTTTTAGTTTCTTTTCTTTTTGGTATTTTCTTTTATTTTACAAGTTTACTTAATCATAAAATTATTAAAAAGCATAGTATTGTATTGCAATACTGTATTACTTTTGTTTATATACTTGATATTTCTTTACTTTATGTTCTTTTAATGTACAAAGTAAATTATGGTGTTATTCATATTTATTTTATTGGTGTATTATTTCTTGGTTTTTATGTTGGATGGCTTTATTGTAAAAAATTCCGAAAATTTTGTAAAGTTAAGAGGAAAAAATTGAAAGGCTAAGCTTTAAGTGTTATAATTTCTTTTAGAATAGGAAGAGAAAGATGAAGAAAAGAATAACCAAAAAAACGAAACGTCGCTTAACTTTTTTATCTAGTATTATTCTTTTATTAGTGGGGGTAATCATTTCTAGTGTCTTTAAAGATATGTGCCAAGTTTTTAAAAATAAAAATGAAATTGCAATTTTAACTGATAAATATAATACGTTGTTACATGAGGAAGAGTCTTTACAATCAGAAATTACAAAGTTACAAGATGAAGATTATGTAGCACGTTATGCCAGAGAAAAGTTTTTATATTCTCTTCCAAATGAAGTTATTATTAAATTACCAAGTGAAAGAGATTGAAAACTCTTTTTTTTATTTCTTAATTTTTGTATAATACTATTTAGTTGGTGGGTTTTATGAAGAAGTTAGTAGAAATTAAAGATTTGAGAATAGAAAATCAACTTGGAAAAATAATAGATAATATTTCTTTTTCTATTTATGAAGGTGTCAATGTTTTTCTTTGTGGTACACCTGGAAGTGGCAAAACGACTCTCTTAAAAGCTATTGCAGGTATGAGAAAATATAAAGGTCATATAACAAAAACTGTTCCTGTTGAGGTGGTTTTAGATAGTTATGATTTTACAAAAAAAACTATTTTAGAAGAATTAGAATATGTAAGATTAAACGAAAAAGATAAAAAGATTGTGAATAAGTTTTTTACAAAAAGTGTATTGAAAAAGAATATTTTAGATGTAGAAGAATCTATTTTGAAAATGGTGCTTCTATGCAAAGCATTTCTTCGTAGACCATTGGTTCTTTTGGCAGACAATCTTCTTTCTTATTTAGATAAGAAAACGGTAGAGAAAGTTTTAAATTATACAAAGAAAAATAAAATTACTTTAGTAACTGTAAGTACAGCAATTGAAGAAGCCCTTTTTTATGATTATATGATTGTTTTGGATAAGGGTAGGGTTGCGATAGAGGGTAAGACTTTACAAGTTTTAGAACAAGAAAAAATATTAAAAAGATTGGGAATAGGCTTACCATTTTATGTAGATTTATCTTTGCAATTACGATTGTATGGACTAGTGGATGGTATCTATTTAAATAAAGAAGATTTAGTAGGTGCAATATGGAAATAACTAAGTATGTTTTAGAGAATGGAATTAATGCTTTTCAAAATGTTTCTTTTAAGAATACTAGTTTTGACGAGAGATTTTATATGGTTGATATAAAGAAAAATTATAAAAATGAAACCGTAGAAAAGTATCTTTTACAAAAGGGTTCTTGTTCCTATAAGAAAATGGTGGATAGTTTAAAATTAGTACATTTGGAAGAAAATATACTTCCTCAAAAAATGAGTTGTTTGTCTTCGTCAGAAAAATTAAAGGTGGAACTTGCTATTTTATTGATTGCAAACGTAGAATGTATTGTGTTTCCTTATTTTGATATTTATTTTATGGAAAAAGAACTAATGTTTTTTAAAAAAATGTTTAAGAAGTTAGTTAAGAAATATAAAAAAACATTTGTGTTTATGAATAGTAATTTATCTTTTTTGTATGAATTTGCAGATCGAATTGTTGTGCAAAAGACAAAAAAGAATGTTGTTGTTTTGGATAATCCTAAGTTTTATGAAGAGGATTTAAATGCTTTTATCGGAGAGATGCCTATTGTAGATTTTGTGAAATATACTAATGAACAGGGAAAAAAGATTTTAGAGTATACGGATTTGAAAGAATTGTTAAAAGCAATTTTTAGGGAAGTGTAATGATGCGTTATTTAATTCAATTTTCTTATGACGGAAGTCATTTTAATGGGTTTCAAAGATTGAAGGATTATGATAGTGTTCAAAAAAGTTTAGAGGATGCTTTGTCTATTCTTAATAAAAGCGAAGTTTTGATTAAGGGTGCAGGTAGAACGGATGTTGGTGTTCATGCAAATGGGCAGTGCGCTCATTTTGATTTGAATATAGAAATTCCTGCTGAAAGGTTAAAAACAGCTCTTAATTCGATTGTTCATCCTTATATTCATATAGTGGAATGTAGAAAAGTAAGTGATGATTTCCATGCGAGATTTTCAGTTAAAAGAAAGAAATATGCGTATAAGATATGGTGTGGAGAATATGACCCTAAAAAGTTTGATTATTATTTGATGTATGATAAGAAGTTTGATGTGGATAAGGCAACGGAATGTGCTTGTCTATTTTTAGGAAAACATGATTTTCATAACTTTGTTTCAGGAAGTAGAGACAACTATGATATGGAAATAGAGGATATTGAAATTGTAGAAAATGGAGAAGAAGTAGATATTGTTTTTACTGGAAAAAGTTTTTATCGTTATATGGTTCGTAATTTGGTGGGGGCAATCCTAGACTATAATGAAGGAAAATGTGATATAGCATTGTTGAAGAAAATGTTAGAAGAGAAAAATTTTGATTATCAATTGTCTTGTGCAACAGCAAAGGGGTTATATTTGGAAGGAGTTTATTATGGGAGATAAAGAGATTTTGCAACAATATTTGATGGGAAATAAAACTGTTATTTTTTACGTTGAGTTTAAAAAATTATATGCTAACTTTTGTGATTCTTTATATTATGATTATCAAAAAAATTATGGTTATAGTGAGAAAGAATGTGAAAAGCAAAGATATGAAGATTGTATGGCAACATTAAGAAAAATTATTTATTTAATATGGAGTAGTTTAGATGATATGAACAAGTTTCCAAAAGAGGAATTGTATATGGTTTTAAATTGTGTTCGACTTGCTCGAAGTGAAAAAATAGAGGATGCTGTTGATTTGAGTAGTAATGAGAAATTTAAAAAATTAGAGGAAAGTTATACAAATTCACGATAAATTCGTGTTTTTTGTTTGACTTTTCCTTGTTTGTTGCATATAATTTTAACTGGTACATTTTATTTGTTTTGAAGCCAAATACCCTGGGAAAGTAAATGGTGGATGAACTAATGAAAGGAAAGTATGCAATGAAAACATTCATGCAAAAAAAAGAAAATATTGAACGTAAGTGGTATGTAATCGATGCTGAAGGTAAAAATTTAGGTCGTATTGCTACAAAAGCAGCAACAGTTTTAAGAGGTAAACATAAAGTTACTTATACTCCTCATGTTGATTGTGGTGATTATGTAATTATTGTAAATGCTTCTAAAGTAAACTTAACTGGTAATAAGTTAAACGATAAGATGTATTATAATCATAGCGGATATACAGGTGGACTTAGAGAACGTAATGCAAAAACTATGATTGAAAATTATCCTGAAGAAATGGTAGAAAGAGCAGTAAAAGGGATGCTTCCTCATAACAGACTTGGTCGCCAAATGGGTAAAAAGTTGTTTGTTTATGCTGGAACTGATCATAAACATGTTGCTCAAAATCCTACCGAAATGAAAGTTGATTAGGAGGTATTATGGCTACAAGTAAACAAAGTTGGACTGCAACTGGACGTAGAAAACGTTCTAGTGCACAAGTAACACTTACAGGTGGAACTGGTATCATTACTATTAATGGTGTAGATGTTAATGACTATATGCCTTATGCTACACTAGTAATGGATTTAAAACAACCTTTAACGATGACAAATAACGAAAATAAATTCAATATTACTGTTAATGTTAAAGGTGGAGGTTTCTCTGGTCAAACTGGAGCAATCCGTTTAGGTATCACTAGAGCATTACTTAAATATGATGCTAATTCTGATCAAACTAGAGATGATTCTTATCGTAAGATTTTAAAAACTGCTGGATTTGTTACAAGAGACCCTAGAGTGAAAGAACGTAAGAAACCAGGACTTAAAAAAGCACGTCGTGCACCACAATTTAGTAAACGTTAAGATTTACAAGTTTCAATATTTATAAAAGCCCTTAATTGCGGGCTTTTTTGCTGCTTGAAATTTATTATTGATATAACTTATAATAAAGATGAGGTAGTTTATGGTTATAAAAGAAATTGAAGTGCATGATTATTTAACAAAGTCGAATCTTCCAGCAAGTGATTTTGTAATTAATCCCTATGTGGGTTGTTCTCATAGCTGTAAGTATTGTTATGCATCTTTTATGAAAAGATTTACAGGACATCAAGAAGATTGGGGAAGTTTTATTGATATAAAAAGATGCAAAAGAAAGATTAATTTAAATAGGATTAGTAAAAAAACAGTGTTTTTGTCTTCCGTTACAGATTGTTATAATCATTTAGAAAAAAAATACTTATTAACTAGAAGTATCTTGGAAGAATTAGTACATTCTGATTGTTATTTATCTATTTCGACTAAATCTAGTTTAATATTGCGAGATATTGATTTATTAAAAAGGTTTAAGAACTTAACTGTTAGTATGTCAATCAATACTCTTGATGAAGGTTTTAGAAAAGACATGGATAAAGCTAGTTCCATAGAAGAAAGATTTGATACTTTACAAGAACTGCATAAGAATGGAATTCATACTGTTTTATTTATGTCTCCAATCTTTCCATATATAACAGAATGGAAAGAAATCATAGAGAAATCAAAAGATTTTATCGATGAATATTGGTTTGAAAATCTTAATTTAAGAGGGCCATATAAAAAGGTTATTATGGACTATATTAAAGAAAAATATATGGAACATTACAAAGATTATGAAGATATTTATAAAAAAGGAAATAAAGAATATTGGCATAATCTAGCTATAGAAATTAATCAATATTGTGATGAAAATGCAATTTCTTATGTTAATTATTTTTATCATAAGGATTTAGTTGAGAATAAAAAGAGCCAAAGAAAAAAGATAAAATAAAGTTGCATAATATTGAAAGTGGTATAAAAATCAATTAGAAAATATGGAGGTATTAAGATGCAGGAATGGGATGATTATTTAAATCAAAATATTTTTAATCCGAAGTATTTGTTTCATGGAAGTTCGTCAGTATTACAAATTGTTGAACCTAGACAATCTTTTGATAATGAAAGCAAGGATAATGAAGATAATACTATCTTTTTAACAAGTTGGTTTGTTAATGCAGTAGCGTATGCATTTATGTCTAAGTTAAAAGAACTAAATGAACATTATAGTTTTAGCATGAACAACATGGGAGAAATTCCAGCGATGGAGTTTGAAGTAGAAAATTTACCTGATGATTTGTATGGATATGTTTATGTCTTTGAAAAAACGGAAGATATGATTAAAGATAATCATGAATACATAACGCAATATAGATGCTATCATACTTTAGTCCCTCAAAAAATAATAAAAGTAGAGTATAAAGACTTTGAAAAATATTTTGTAAGATATGAAGCCATGAAAAAATAATTAATTTTTGCTTTAGTAAACTAAGTTAGAAATATCTTTATTTTCTTTTCGCTTTTTGCATATAGTTTAATATGAAAAAATATTTTATAAAAATAAGTATCCTTTTTGTAGTAGCTCTTTTATGTTTGGCAAATAAAGTTGTTTTAGCAAGTCTACCTTTATCTGGAAAAGTAATTGTGGTTGATGTTGGACATGGAGGAGCAGATCCAGGAACAATGTATGAAGATATCTATGAAAAGGATATTAACCTTGCTATTTCATTAGAGTTAGAAAATGAGCTTTCAAGACTTGGAGCTAGTGTCATTTTAGTACGTAATGAAGATTATGATTTGTCTAAGCCAAACGCTTCATGGCGTAAGAAAAGTGATTTTGATAATCGAATTAAATTAATAAATGGTAGTGGAGCGGATTATTATTTGTCTATACATTTGAACTATTTAGAAGATACAAGTTATTATGGACCACAAGTTTTTTATAACACAAAAAAAGAGAATAATAAATTGATTGCAGAGCAAATTCAAAGTGCACTCAACAAAGAGCTAGAAACGGATAGAGAAGTAAAGCTAATTCCAAGTTCTACTTATATGTATAAGGAATTGAATGTAGCAGGGGTTTTAATTGAGTGTGGATTTTTATCGAATGCCCATGAAAGAGAATTACTTGTAAAAGAAGATTATCAAAAAAAACTTGCCAAGGTTATAGCAAGTTCATTAGGTAATCTAAAATTCTAAATATTTCATTTCCTTTTTTAAATGCCAAGAAAGTCCAGTTAAATATGATTTATCTTTTAATATTTCTTTATATTCTTGTTCGGAGATATCGTCTTTTAGAAATTGATGAGTTGCTTCTAAAATTTTTGTGCAATTTTGTATTGCTTTTTCATATAAGTCTAGAAATGATTCATCACTCTTTTGGTTATTCCATGGATTTGACCATGTTTTGTGTTCTAAATTTAGGTAATCTGTTTTGATGGCGGTAATGTAAGTACTAAAATTTTCATAAGAATTTTCTTTTTTAGGAGTTATTTTATCTATTAAACGATAGAAAAATTTTTTGACTCCTGTTCTGTCTTCAATTAAAATTTTATAGGAATAGTACATATTACGACAACCCTTTAGGTATTTTTTACCACCATTTTGAATGTGGAAAGTTTCTTCATAAACTTCATTTAATAGTTGTATAAGAGATGGTTCTGGTAATTCTTTCGTAATTAAATGTTTATGAATTTTAAAATTTCTAAAAGTTTTTTGTTCTCTTTGTTCGTAGAAATAAGCATCGATGTTCATTTCCATTTTGTTGTGTAATCCTTTATATTTTATCGTTTTTGGTTTTTCTTTAAAATATCTTCCTGTTTTATAAGTAATAAAGGGATGTGTTGTGCTATCAAGTTCATAATGACATAGATGTCCATACAAAATTGCTAACATTGTAGGGTTATTTTGAAGTTTGTTTTCTTTGATTTTTTTGATTAAGTTTAGAAAAAAAGTATCTGTTTGACTTAAATGGAATTGTTCTTGTAAATTATGTTGTTTAAGATGAAAAAATTCATAAAAAATAAAAGGGTCGAAGCCTTGGGCAAATAGTTCATAAATGTTTTGCTTTTCTTGAAAAGTTGTCGTTATTTCTTTTTTAGTATAATAAAAAACATCTTTAGCAAAATAATTATGTGTAGTAATCAAAGGCATAAATTTCACTTTCCTTTCACATTATTATAACATAATTCTCATTTAAAAAATATATACTGGATTTAACCGTTGTGGTATAATGAACAATAGGTGATGCCATGAATAAGATATTTAAAACATTGGATGAACAAGTTCGTATTTTAGAAGATAAAGGCATGATTATTGAAGATGTAGAAAGAACTAAAGAAATTTTGTTGCGTGAAAATTATTTCTTCATTAGTGGGTATCGAACTTTGTTTATGAAGTCTTTAACGGATAGGACGTTTGTTCCTGGGGCAAGTTTTCGTGAACTTTATGGGGTTTTTAATTTTGATCGTCAGGTACGAAATATTTTATTCAAAAATTTGTTAATTATTGAGAATAACTTAAAAAGTATAATCTCTTATCATTTGTCTAAAGAGTATGGAATACGAGAAAATGATTATTTGAATCCTAATAATTTTAATAATCAGCCTAGTAAAAGAAGACAGATTAATGATTTGATTAATAAAATGAAAAGGCAAATTAGAACGAATGCAGACAGTCATACAGCAACGGCACATTACAGTAATCGATATGGATATATTCCTTTGTGGATAGCAGTGAAGGTTTTATCTTTTGGAATCGTGAGTGAATTGTATTTAATTTTAAAGCCAAGTGATCAAGTTGCGATTTCTGAGTTTTTCCATGTTGATGCAAATGATTTAGCAACTTATTTGCCTGTACTTGCAAATTATCGTAATTTGTGTGCTCATGAAGAGATTTTGTTTGATCATCGAGTACAAAGAAAAATAGAAGATACTCGTTTTCACGAACGGCTTGATATACCTAAGATAGATAATGAATATATTTATGGTAAGGACGATATGTTTGCTTTGATTATTATTTTGAGGCAATTGTTACGTCAAGATGATTTTCATTCTTTGATTAAAGAACTTGATTATGAAATTCAAGCTTTAAAAGGGAAATTAGAGAGTATTAGTATTGGTAAAGTGTTAGAAAAAATGGGATTTCCTATTAATTATTTAGAGATAGAAGGGATGAATTAGTATGCAAGAGTATACGAGAAAAGATAATAAAATAAGAAGTTTAGTCATTTTAATGGTGGTTTTCTTTTTAGGAGCGATTGGTATGTTTGCCTTGGTAAAGTATTCACCTCTTAACATTACGGAGAATATTACAAAGACTGTAAAAGATGTTACGGTAACAGATACAGGAATTGCAGATGCTGTTGAGAAAGTTTATGATTCTGTTGTAACGATTGAAACGTATCAAAAGAATAAGTTATATGCAACAGGTACAGGTTTTGTTTATAAAAATGAGGATGGTAAAGGTTATATTTTAACGAATAATCATGTAATCGAGAGTGGTGATGCTATTCGCGTTGTGTTTACGAATAATAATTCTGTAGAAGCTAAAATCGTTGGTAGTGATAAATATGCGGATATTGCAGTTTTAACTGTTGATAGTAAAAATGTATTAAGTGTTGCAGAACTTGGTAATAATACTTCTTCACGTATTGGGGATACAGTGTTTGCGGTAGGGGCTCCTATTGATAGTAGTGCTTATTCATGGACAGTTACTCGTGGTATTTTGTCCGGAAAAGATAGAATGGTGGAAGTAAGTTTAACAAATAGTTCGATTAGTGATTGGGTTATGAGTGTTTTACAAACGGATGCAGCGATTAATTCAGGTAATAGTGGTGGACCGTTATCTAACTCAAATGGGGAAGTTATTGGGATTACTTCGATGAAACTTGCAAGTAGTCAAATTGAAGGAATGGGGTTTGCGATTCCTATAGAAGATGCTTTGTGGTATGCGGAGAAGTTTGAACAAGGAGAAAGTATAACGAGACCTTATTTAGGTGTTTCAATGTATAATTTGTCTGATATTTTAATTCGTGTAGATGCGCCAGTATCTAGTGGTGTATATATAGATCGTGTAGAGGATAGTAGTCCTGCAGATGAAGCGGGATTAAAGAGTGGAGATATTATTGTGAAATTAGGAGATGCTGATATAACAAGTTTAGCTTTCTTGAAGTATCAATTGTATAAACATAGTGTGGGAGATACTGTGGAAATTCAATATTATCGAGGCGATGAACTTATGACTACAAATATTCATTTATCAAAAGCAGCGAGTTAGGCTGTTTTTTTGATGAAATATGTTGGTGTATATTAAAATAGCAAAGTTATTTTTTTGAAAATTTTGTTATGGAAGATTGTAAGGCGCAAAATGTGATAATAAAATAGTGGTGTATAATCTACAAGTACCTAAATTTTGTTTTTTTCATATTTTATATTAGAGGTGAAAAACATGTCTAATAGAGCTACAAAAAAAGTGGTATTAGATCCTGGTCACCCGAGTTATTTGTTCCCCAACAATAATATGTTGTGGTAAACGATAAATCTATAAGTTAAGGTACTTTGTTGGAGAAGTATCTTTTATTATGGAAAAATTTGGAATTAATGAGAAAATAGTTTATAATATGTAAAAAATTTTTAGGAGGTTGTTATAATGACTAGCGAAGACATTTCTAATTTAATAAAAGAAAAAGAAGAACAAATAAAGAAGTTGCAATGTGAAATTAATGTTTTAAAACAAAAATTGATTAATGATTCCAATAAAGAAAAAAGTACTTTTACTCTTGAACAGAAATTGGAAATATTTATGGATTATTTTAAAGGAAGAGATGATGTTTATCCTTATTTATCTATTAACAATAATAATCCAAATGTTAAATATTATATACCTGCTTGTGTGAATGAGTGGAAAAAGGGTGTTTGTAATAAGACAATGGGTAAGCTTTGTAAGGCTTGTCAATATAGAGAAAACAAGCCAATATCTAAAGATACTATAAAAAATCATATTTATGATAATAAAACGATAGGAATATATCCTATGCTTGAAGATGAGACTTGTTATTTTATAGCTTTTGATTTTGATGATAAAAAAAATGAAAACCATGTTAAAGAAGATGTTTTAGCCTTTGCTAAAATTTGTGACGATTATAATATTCCGATTGCTATTGAAAGAAGCAGATCTGGAAAAGGCATTCATTGTTGGTTATTTTTTAAAGATAAAATAAAGGCTATCACGGCTCGAAAGTTAGGAAGTTTATTATTATCTAAGGCAATGGAAATACGAGATAGTTTAAAGATTGATTCCTTTGATAGGATGTTTCCAAATCAAGATTTTTTACCTAAAGGTGGTTATGGTAATTTAATTGCATTGCCTTTTCAAACTGAACCAATAAAATATGGAAATTCTATATTTATAGATAGAAATTTTATGAAAATAGAGAATCAATGGAATTATTTATCTAGTTTAAGGAAATTAAATGAAGAAGAAGTATTTTTGATGATTCACGATTTGTCTAATGCCACAATAGATATTGGGCATGAAGATTTTGATATGAAAAAAGAAGTAAAAAATAAAAAGAAGAACGATTTTAAATTTCCAAAAGAAATAAAAGTTATTTTAGCTGATATGGTTTATATTGATAAAGCTCATTTGTCTGCAAGTGTTAAGAATTGTTTTAGGAGACTAGCTACATTTGCAAATCCTGAGTTTTATAAAAAGCAAAGAATGAGAATGTCAGTTTATAATATTCCTATGGTCATTGATTCTAGTAAAGAAGATGATAAATATTTAAAGTTGCCTAGAGGGACATTTGAGTATTTAGTTAGTTTATGTGAAACTAATGATGTAAGGATTGAAACGTTAGATAAACGATTTAAAGGAAATAAAATAGAAATCAATTTTAAAGGACAATTACGAGAAGAACAACAATTGGCTTTAAATGAGATGCTTAAATATGATAATGGAATATTATGTGCACCAACAGCTTTTGGTAAAACAGTAATCGGATGCAAATTAATAGAGGAACGTAAAGTTAATACTTTAATTCTAGTTAATAAACTTCAATTGCTTACACAATGGAAAGAGAGAATAAAAGAATTTTTAGATGTTGAAGAAGTAGGAGAAATAAGTGGCAAGAAAAAGAATATAACTAATGTTATTGATGTTGCTAGTATTAAGTCCATTTGGAATAATGGGGATGTTTCAGATATTACGAAAAATTATGGAATGATTATTATAGATGAATGTCATCATACGGCTGCTTATACATTTGAACAAGCAATCAATACTGGAAATTCTAAATATATTTATGGTATATCGGCAACTCCTGAAAGAGAAAATGGGCATACCCCTATTGTAAAAATGCAATGTGGTGATATCAGGCATAAGGTAGATGCTTTGAAGTTTAATAAAGAATTAAATATTCCTATGAAAGTGATGGTAAAACATAGTCATTTAAGTTTTGTTGATTCAAAGATAGATAATTATGAGTTAAACGAAATTAATGATTTTATTGCTAAAGATATTTTAAGAAATGAGAAAATTATAAGAGATATAAATGATGAATATAATAATGGGAAGAACATACTAGTTTTAACTGAAAGACTAGAGCATATGGATTACATCTATGAAAAATTAAATAAATTTACTAATAATGTATTTAAATATCATGGCGGAATAGGAAAGAAAATTCTTAAAAATTATGATGATTTAACAAATAAGTTAAATGAAAATAATGAGAATAAAATTATTGTTGCAACTGGTTCTTATATGGGAGAAGGTTTTGATGATTCAAAATTAGATGTACTTTTTTCAACTATGCCAATTTCAGGTGAAACAAGAGTTACTCAGTATGCAGGAAG
>CASDHD010000021.1 GCA_949280095.1 uncultured Bacilli bacterium | reverse complement strand
CCCCAGATGGTTGTTTCTGGTTGGGAGGATTTGTTTTCTTGTTTTTTTCATTTCTTTATCCTCTCTTCTATTATTTACAATAGTAGCACAAAACTATTTATAAAGTCCATAACAAATTTCACAAAAAAATGTTCCACGTGGAACATTAATTTTCTTGATTCTCAATTTCTTGTTTATCAATATTTTCAGTTTCAGGTGTTTGGTTATTTTCGGATTGTTCATTAGAAGAAGAACTATCGTCTTCAAGTTCATTATTTTCATCTACAACATCAGGTGTCTTTTCTACTAAACTAATATTAGAAACCTCTTGTTCTCCTTTTAAGTTGATAACTCGAACTCCTTGGGTAACTCTTCCAAGCGTATTAATTTGTTCAAGTGGCACACGAATTACCATACCTGTATTTGTAATTATAATCAAGTCACTATTTTCTTGTGCCAATCTAAACGCAGCCATTGGGCCATTCTTTTCAGTAATATTCAAGGCCTTAACACCTTTACTACCACGTCTTGTTTGTCGATAGTCACTAATACTTGTTTGTTTCCCATAACCTTTCTTCGTCACAATAATTAAAGAGTCGTTATCAGTTGCTTTTTCAGCACCAATACATTCACCACCATCAAGATTAATTCCTCTTACACCACTAGCCGTTCTCCCCATAACACGGATTTCATCTTCTATAAACTTAACCATACGTCCATTATCTGAACCAAGAAGTATACAATCTTCACCTGTTGTTTTCTTAACAGAAATCAGTTCATCGTTAGGTCTTAAACTAATGCAAATCTTACCGTTATTTCGAATATTTTCAAATTCGCTAATACTTGTACGCTTAACAATACCTTGTTTCGTCGCGAACAGTAAATATTTTGCGCTATCCTCTCTTTCAACACTTAAAATAGAATTAATTTTTTCTTCTTTTTCGATTTGAAGTAAGTTGATAACTGGTAATCCTTTCGATTGACGACTGAACTCTGGAATTTCATAGCCCTTTAATCTATAAACTTTTCCTTTATTCGTAAAGAATAAAATGAAATCATGTGTGGATAAGTTAATTAAATGTTCTACGAAATCTTCTTCATTCGTATTCATACCTTTAATACCCACACCACCACGATTTTGTAATTTAAACGTATCTGATGTTGTACGTTTAATATAACCATTGTGAGTAAGTGCAATCATAATATCTTCTTCAGGTATTAAAGACTCATCCTCAATATACTCAATCGCAGACATATCAATATTAGTTCTTCTTTCATCTGCATATTTATTTTTGATTTCTAGAAGTTCTTCTCTTATAATAGCAAGAACTTTTTCTTCGCTTGCTAAAATGCTACGTAATTCATCGATTGTCTTTAGTAACTCTGCTAATTCATTTTCTATTTTTTCTCTTTCTAACCCTGTTAAACGACGTAATTTCATTTCCAAAATAGCATTAGCTTGGATATCATCTAAACCAAACTTAGACATCAATTGTTCTTTAGCAATCACATCCGTAGCAGATTCACGAATCGTTTTAATTACTTCATCTAAATGATCTAAAGCAATCTTTAAACCTTCTAAAATATGAACTCTTTCTTCAGCCTTTTTTAAATCAAACTTCGTTCTACGAATAATAATTTCTTTTTGATAATCAATATACTTAGAAATAATATCCTTAAGTCCCAATATTTTAGGAGAACCTTGGTCAATCATTAATAAATTAATTCCATACGTTGTTTGTAACTGCGTATATTTATACAAATTGTTTAAAACTACATTCGCATTAGCATCTCTTTTTAAATAGATAACTACTCGAACTGGATTTTCTAAATTTGATTCCTCATGAAGTTCACTAATTCCATCGATGACTTTATCACGAACAAGTTCGCCAATACGGGATTGAAATTCACTTTTATTCACTTGATAAGGTAAAGATGTGACCACTATTCTTGTTTTACCATTGACTTCCTCTATGTCCGCTTGACCACGAATCGTAATAGAACCTTTACCTGTTTCATAGGCTTTTCTTATTCCGCTATTACCAAGAATTGATGCACCTGTTGGAAAATCAGGTCCCTTAATATATTGCATTAACCCATCTACATCAATATCATGATTATCAATATAAGCAACACATCCATCAATAACTTCTCCCAAATTATGTGGTGGAATATTTGTTGCCATACCTACAGCAATACCCATCGTTCCATTGACTAAAATATTTGGAAATCTACTAGGCAAAACTTTAGGTTCATGTTCCGTTTCATCAAAATTAGGTACAAATTCCACTGTATCTTTGTTGATATCTCTAACCATTTCCAATGCAATTTTTGATAACTTTGCTTCTGTATAACGCATGGCAGCAGCACCATCGCCATCCATATTACCAAAATTACCATGACCATCTACTAACATATGTCTAAAACTAAAGTTTTGAGCCATACGAACCATAGCATCATAAATAGAAGTATCTCCATGTGGATGATATTTTCCCATTACATCTCCGACAATTCTAGCACATTTACGGTATGGCTTATCAGGTGTATAGCCCGCTTCGTACATAGAATATAAAATACGACGGTGAACAGGCTTACAACCATCTCGAAGATCAGGTAAAGCACGATCGACAATTACACTCATTGCATAAGTACCAAAGGATTTTCTAAATTCTTCTGTAATATTATTTTCTACTATCTTATCCATAATTTAACCCTCCTAAACATCCAATTCCGTATATTCGTGACCATGCTCTTCCAAAAATACCTTACGTGGCAATACGTCATCACCCATAAATTCAGATATTATTTTATCAGCAGCCATAGCATCTTCAATTGTCACTCTTCTTAAGACACGATTTTCAATACTCATTGTGGTATCACGCAAATCTTCTGCATTCATTTCTCCTAACCCTTTAAAACGATTTACTGTAGGCTTTGCACTTGCAGGTAAGGTAGCACGATATTCTTCATACTCAACCTCATCTTGCACATATTTAATATTTTTACCATGCGTAATTCTAAACAATGGTGGTTGTGCTATATACACATATCCGCCTTCTATAATCGGTCTAAAGAAACGATAGAACAATGTCAATAACAAGATTTGAATATGTGAACCATCCACATCGGCATCGGTCATAATAACAATTTTGTGATATCTTAATTTTTCAATATCAAAATCATCGCCAATTCCTGTACCAAATGCGGTAATCATTGTTCTTATTTCTTCATTTGATAATGCTCTATCTAGTCTTGCTTTTTCTACATTTAAAATCTTACCTCTTAATGGAAGAATAGCCTGTGTTTTAGGAATCCTAGCCGACTTTGCTGAACCTCCTGCACTGTCCCCTTCCACAATAAATATCTCTGAGATTGTAGCGTCTTTACTTGTACAATCGGCAAGTTTTCCTAAAGTATTAATCGTATCTAATGGAGATTTTCTTCTTGTTAATTCTCTTGCTTTTTTAGCAGCAAGTCTTGCATGAGCAGCAGTATTTGATTTATCCACAATGGTTTTTGCTTCATTAGGATTTTCCATTAAGAATCGTTCAAAACCTTCACTAAACACATCATCTGCAATTTTACGAACCTCGGCATTCCCTAACTTCGTTTTGGTTTGTCCTTCAAATTGAGGGTCAGGATGCTTACAAGAAATAATCATCGTTAAACCTTCACGAACATCCTCTCCTGTAAACGCTTCATCATTATCTTTCAAAATTTTATTATTTCTAGCATAATTGTTGATAATTCGTGTTAATGCTCTTTTAACACCATCTTCATGGGTTCCACCTTCATAAGTATTGATATTATTGGTAAAACTATACACATTTGCATTATAAGAATCATTATATTGCATAGCCACTTCAAGTTCTATACCATCTTCCGTTCCTTCAAAATACATAACATTATCGTGAATTGGTGTCTTATTTTTATTTAACATTTGTACATATTCAATAATTCCACCATTATATAAAAATTCTTGTTTCTTTTCTTCTTCACGTTCATCAATTAAAATAATACGAATTCCTTTATTTAAAAAGGCAAGTTCTTGTAATCTTTTAGCAAGTGTATCATAATTATAAACTGTTGTTTCCGTAAAAATCTCTGGGTCCGCTTTAAACGTAACTGTAGTTCCCGTTCTATTTTCTTCACAAGTACCTATTTCTTTTAACTCTTCTACAGGTTTACCACCATCTTGAAACTTCTGATAGAAAATTTTCCCATCATGATATACAGTTACCTCAAGCCAAGTAGATAACGCATTAACAACACTTGCTCCAACACCATGTAGTCCACCACTTACTTTGTAGCCACCGCCACCGAATTTTCCACCAGCATGCAACACAGTAAAAATAGTTTCTACTGTGGATAACCCAGTTTTTTTGTTAATACCTGTTGGCATTCCACGTCCATCATCTTTTACTGTAATTGTATTGCCTTTTCCAATAATAACTTCAATATCATCACAATAACCAGCAAGGGCTTCATCAATTGCATTATCAACAATTTCCCATACTAAATGGTGAAGACCTTTTTCACTTGTTGATCCAATATACATACCTGGTCTTTTACGAACCGCCTCTAATCCTTCCAAAACTTGAATATCATCATCATTATAATGTGTTACTTTTTCATCCATTTTTTCATACCTCCTCTAGTTTTCCATTTGTAACATGGATTTTTTTATATTCCTTATCACCAAGCAAAGAAACTACTTTTTCAATTTCTGTTGTTGTAATAAATGTTTGAATATCCTTATCAATAAACTTAAAAATATTTTGAATTTTCACATCATCAAGTTCACTTAATAAGTCATCTAAAATAAGAATAGGCGTTACACTCTTTTTCTCACGTAGAATGGCAATTTCACAAAACTTCCAAGAAATTACAGCGTTTTTTTGTTGTCCTTCTGAACCATAATCTTTTAATGCTAAATCTTGTAAAATAAAATCTAAATCATCATGATGCACACCAAAATTGGTTTTTCCAAAAGTTAAATCCTTGCTCAAATTTTTTTGATAAATTTTCAACAGTTCTTCCTTCGATTTACCATGAAAATCACTACAATAATTTACCTTTAAATTTTCTTGTCCCGTTATCTTCTCATAAATAACCTCAATATACTTATTAATCTGTGAAATATATTCAAAACGGTAATTATAGATTTCAAGACCAATTTCTATCAATTTTTCTGTAATTACATCCAAATAGGAGTGCAATGAATTTCCATTCACATACATCTTTTTTAAATAAACATTTCGCGTTTTAATCAGTTTATTATAATCATTTAACTTTCTTAAATAATCGACATTCAATTGAGAAATAGCAATATTTAAATATTTTCTTCTTATACTTGGCGTATCCTTTATCATTTTCAAATCATTTGGATGAAACAACACGATATTTATTTTAGAAATATAATCACTAATTTTCGTTATCTTAGTATTATCAATTTTCACCTTTTTCCCTTCAGGGGTTAGTAAAACCTTATATGTATTTTGATACTTATTTTGAATAGTACCTTCGACTTTAGTCAAATTTGTATTATTTCGAATCAATATTTTATCCTGAACTTGTTTAAATGATTTCGTAAGAGCTAGTACATAAATTGCTTCTACTAAATTTGTTTTCCCACTACCATTCTTTCCATAAATAATATTTAAATGGTTTGCAAAAGTAATCTGTATTTTTTCATAATTACGAAAATTAAGTAATTTCAATTCCTGTATTTGCATATTTTGCCTCTTTTACGCCCGTATAATAAAATAATAGGTATTTTATGTACTCCTATACCTATTAAAATTATAACATAAATTAGACCTATTTTAAACATTTTTTATATAAAATTAACTAAAAAAGAACAAAGAATTCTCTTCATTTCACTTGCTCTTCTAATTTTCGATCACGTAAAATAGATTCAAGACGAGTTGCTCGTAATACTTGATTATTTATCATATCATAAGAACTATTTAATAAAATCTTGTCTCCATTTTTAAACTCTACAACTAAATGATTATTCTTATAATAATAACTTTTAATTTTATTAGAACGTAGCCAAGAACAATTTTTAAGTCTGGGACTTGTTGTAGGGAAAAATATCATATTGCGACTTTCTTCTACAATAATAGGTGCTTTATAAGTTACCCCTATCAAAGAATTTGTGCCTTTTTTTCGTCCTTCTAAAGAACTACCAAAATACGAACAACTATCCTCCATAATTTCACTTGCTGGTTGATTAACAATAAAGTTTTGATTTTCTTCATAAACTCTCGTTTTATTATTCATAGAATATAAAGCGACTGTTTTATCATTTATTTCATACTTATCCACAAAACCACCTCCCCATCTGTTAAATTGGCAACTATAATAAAATGAAGAAAGCGAATATTTTGTCGATAAAAGAAAAAACTTACATTTTTAGTAAGTTTTAATAGGTAAAATAAGTTGAATTAAAGATTCATCCGTTACAGATTTAATAACGATTGGTTTAATATCATCCGTCATAAGAAGTAAAATTTCATCTTCTTTAATCGTTCGTAAGGCTTCTAACATATATTTAGAACTAAAGGAAATATCAATAGCAGAAGCTACATCAGTATCTACAGTTAACTTTTCTTCTACTTTTCCAATTTCACTGGCATAAGAATTTATCGTTAATACCTTATTTTCTAATTTCATCTTAATAATATTTTTATCTTTTCCTTGTGTAAGCAAAGCAGCTCTATCTACACTTGCTGTATAATCACTCTTATTTATTTTCACAATAATTCCATATTCTGTTGGAATTAAATTCGATGTATTTGGATAAGTTCCTGATAATAGATTTGTCTGAAACTTAATATTTTTATATTTAAATAACACTTTGTTATTAAATATATGCATTTCTACTTGTTCTTCATCTGTAATAATTTTTTCAAGTTCAATAATATTCTTTCCAGGAATAACAATATTAACATCTGTTGGAAGAGCATTCTCTAATTTTACATTCTTTTTAGCTAAACGATAAGAATCCGTAGCAATAAATATAAGCTCATCACCTGTAATTGTAATATTAACACCTGTTAAAAGTGGACGTAATTCTTGAGTCGAAATAGCAAACACAGTTTGATTGATTAAAGACTTTAATACATCACCATTTAAAACAATAGGATCCTTATGTTCTTCCATTTTTAAATTTGGATAATCATTCGCATCTAAACAGTTTAAATTGAATTGAGCATTTTCTGTATAAATTCTTATTTTTAATCTGTCGATAACTTCAAAGTTAACAACATCACTTGGTAACTTTCTTATAATATCTAGTAAAAACTTACTTTGAATAATAATGGTTCCCACACTTTCAATATTTTTAATTTCTTTTGCATTTATAAAAGAATTAATTGTAAGTTCACTATCACTAGCTGTTAAAGAAAGACCATTATTTGTTAATTCAAATTTTATTCCATTTAGAACTGGTATCACATTTTTAGTTGAAACCCCTTTTATTACATGATTTAAATTTTCTAATAAAATATTTTTATCAATTGCAAATTTCATTTTTTTCCTTCTTTCATATTTTTAATTTTAATTGTTATTTTTATTATAATGTGGATAATGTTTATAAATCATTTTTCTCTTTATTCATCTACCATCCTTTATATTTTTCTAGTGGATAATAAGTCCTGTACTTTTATTTGTTATGCACATTTATCCACATCTTTAAAATTTACTTTTAATTTCATTAATTTCTAATTCCAATTGTTTATTCTTTTTTAGATCTTCTGTAATTTTATCACAACCATGGATAACAGTGGAATGATCTCTACCACCAAATTCCAGACCAATCCGTGATACGGTTTCATCGGTAAGCATTCTGGATAAGTACATACCAATTTGTCTTGTATAGGCAATTTTAGCACTTCTTCTCTTCCCTTTTAGATCTTCAATAGTAAGATTGTAATAATCTGCTACTGCTTTTTGAATGTTTTCAATGGAATTATCTGAATAGATATTTACATTTAAGTAATCTTTTAAAGCTTCATTAGCAAATTCTAAATCAATTCTATCGGGGACAATCATTGCTGTATATGCCATAAGTCGATTTAAAGTTCCTTCTAAGAATCGTACATCATTTTGACAACTATTTGCGATAAACTCTAAAACATTTTCATCTATTTTATTTTCTATACTTTTCCCTTTTATTTTTTGTTTTAATATTCTTACTCTTAAATCAAAATCTGGAGGGTCAATATTAACAGGTAATCCCCACATAAACCGACTTCGTAAACGTTCCTCTATTTTTTTTAGATCATCTGGACTTCTGTCTGAACTAATAATGATTTGTTTATTAGCTTGATGAAGAGCATTAAATGTATAGAAAAACTCTTCTTGTGTTTTATCCGCTCCTACTAAATATTGAATGTCGTCGATAATTAAAACATCCACATTTCGATATTTATTTTTAAAGTTATTTGAGTAATCAATGGCTGTTTTTCCTTTTTCCATTCCTGCAATACCAATATATTCATTCATAAACATATCACTCGTTGTGTATAACACCTTTTTATTTGTTGTTTCTGAGATAAAGTTTCCAATTGCATGCATTAAATGAGTTTTTCCAAGTC
This sequence comes from uncultured Bacilli bacterium, assembly GCA_949280095.1. GTDB lineage: Bacteria > Bacillota_I > Bacilli_A > RF39 > UBA660 > MGBC108787. Next base: position 5,824 of record CASDHD010000021.1, on the reverse strand, counting down.
CACTTTTTCCATAAATAAATAAAGGATTATGAATTTTACCTGGTTGTTCTGCTACCGCCATACCCGCAACTTTAGCAAATCGATTCGTATCTCCAACAATATAATTATCAAAATTTAAAGATTTATCTAAGTTGCTTTCCCATAAATCATCGACCTTCGTTGTTTCTAAAGGTGGAGATGCCATCCTTTCTATTTCTTTTTGCTCTTCTTCCAAAACAAATTTTATATTATAAGTAATTCCTGATAAATTAAATAAAATTTCTTCCATTAAAGAATAATAATTATCACCAAGTATCTTTTTGTGGATTTCCATAGGGACTTGAATCGTGAGAGAATCACTTTCTATTTGAATCAATTTTAAATCATTAAACCAAGCATTGTAGGAAGCAGAATTGATTTCCTTTTTTACGTTGTCTAGAAAATTCCCCCATAATTCTTCTACTAGCAAATTCCCTCACCCCACTCTCTGCTACCATTACTAACCCCATTTTATCTCAATAAATTCGGAATGGAAAGTATAAAAAATTATCCACACCTAAATTCACAAGTTATCCACATGAATTTGCCTTATCATAACTGAATTTAAATAAATTATCAACAATATCCACAAATTTTAGTTGAGAAATTATAAACAAGTGCATATACTTTATCAACAAGTAGTGGATAGTGTGTAAAAAGAATATTTCCCAAGAAAAATAAAGGCATCTTTATCCACAAAGATAAACACATAAAAAAATGGAGTATGTTTAAAAAATTATTATCCACAATCAAAAAAACAAATTTATTTTTAGAATATTATTATGAAAAGTAATGGTAAGAAAAACTTAATTATTGTTCATAATAAGGATAAGAAAAAATATTCTATCAGTTCACATTTTAAAGTATGCATGGTATAATACTTAGCAATTAAGGGAGGTTTAAATTTTATGAAAAAACCAATAGAAACTGAAATAGTTCAAAGAATAGAAAGACCTTACGTAGGAAAAGATTGTATTCAAATATTTATTCCATTTGAAAATGACATAACTTTATTGAGTCAAGATGGTATAATGTTGCAAAAAAAATCTAGATCAAATATAACTATAAATAATTATTTAGAAGATGAAAGAAGAAAACAATTTCCTTATTATAATATTCCTACTTACTATACCAAAAGGGTATTTAAAAATATAATGGGTTATTCAAATCAATTATTAGATTATGAAAAACCATATATTAGAATTGGTGATAACATTGTCTATGAATTATTTGTGGTAAAAGATAATCATCAAGCCTTATTAATTCAAAAACTAATGAGTGATGAGCCTACTAATAAAGTTTGCCATGTGACTTATGAGGAGTTACAAAAACTTATAGATAAACGCAAGGAAGAAGAACAAATATATTATGTTTATTTAGATGGCTCGGTTCAGTCAAAAAGTAGATTATATCCGAATAAAGAAAGAATAAAAGATTTTATAAAAAAAGAAATAATGTTCAAAAATGTACAATACATGAAAGAATATCCTAAAACTCATGCAGATGTTATAAGTTTTCTATTAAATACTTATCCATGGATTTTAAATTACATGGAAAAAAGTATAAATAACTTGGATTTGTCTTTAATTGATTATAATTTAGGATTTAGTGAAGATTATTCCCCATTTCTAGTTATAAGAATTAATAATGGCAAAATAAGTATGCAAACTATTGATGTAACATTTGTTAAACAAAATAATTTTAAAGTGGAAATTAGTGATATTCCAGTGAATAAATATACTTTAGAACAATTAAAGTGTATGCCAAAAATAAAAAGTGAAAAAGAACCGAGAATACCATTAAAATTAAATCCAGGTGTAACCAAACAAGAAATTAGAGAAGCAAAACAAATGGTAAGAGAATTAAGAAAATAATTTAGGAAAAAAACGATATAATTTATAGTAGGACATCGTATTATTTCTTGACATTTTTGAATACCTAATATTATAATAAAGAAGCTTTATTAAAGGAGGAAACGTTTATGAAAATAGGTACTTATCAACCAAATAAAAGAAAAAAAGCCAAGAAACATGGATTTTTTGCACGTAAAGAAACAAAAATTTTAAAGAATAGAAGAAAAAAAGGCCGTAAAAACTTAATAACGAAATAAACCACACAAGTGGTTTTTTTGCTATATTATAAATGAGGAAGGGATTTAGATGAAAAAGCTAGAAGTAGTAAAATCAAAAAGAGATTTTAATGACATAATCCAAAATGCCCCCTTTAAGAAAAACCAAAGCTTTGTTATATATATAAGGAAAAAAGAAGAAGAAAAAAATCACTTTGGAATAGCTGTATCAAAGAAACTTGGAAATGCTGTTACACGAAATAAATTAAAACGCCAAGTAAGAGCAATTCTTGACGAAGAAAAGATTAACTTTCCAAATCATAGAGATTATATTATAATGATAAAAAAAAGTTGTGTAGGATTGTCATTTTCTAAAATGCAAAATGATTTAGAAAATTTAATAAAGGAGATAAAATGAAAACAAAAAAAGTAATTATATTATTCATAGCCATTTTGTTTTTAACAACAGGCTGTGGAAATAAAACCTATTTAAAAGAAGAAAAACAAATTGTAACCTACGAAAAAACAGGGCAAAGTTTACAAAATAATATTCTTTGTAAACCAGAAGAGCAAGAACTCTATGAATTATATGAAAAATATAACGATCAATTAAATACAAAATTAGAAGATTTACCTACTTGTGCAGAGTTCAAACCTAATGATATAAAATACCATAGTTTGTGGGAATCTATTTTTGTAAAACCACTTGCTTGGTTAATATTAAAACTAGGTATCATTATCAAAAATTTTGGTGTATCTGTAATGTTAATTGGTATAGGTATACGTCTAATTTTATTACCATTTTCTAAAAAGACAATGGATCAATCTGAAAATATGAAAAAAGCTCAACCTGAAATAAAGAAAATAGAACAAAAATATGCCAATCGTACCGATAGTGATTCCATGATGATGAAAAGTCAAGAAACGATGTTGGTTTATAAAAAATATAAAATTAATCCTGTATCTGGTTGTTTAATTGCGTTTATTCAATTACCTTTATTCTTTGCATTCCTCCAAGCAATCAATCGAGTACCAGCTATTTTTGAAGACAATCTCTTCGGAATGAAACTAGGTATGACTCCATGGGTAGGAATTAGTCAAGGAAAATATATTTATATTGCTTTAATCTTATTAATTATTTTATCCACTTATTTCTCTTTCAAAAATGCTATGCATAATCAAAGTGGAAATAGTGAAATGGAACGTCAAATGCAGTTTACTTTAAAATTTATGATAATTATGATATCTATTGCATCATTCAGTCTTCCAACAGCTATTGCCTTATATTGGGTAGTGACCAATGGATTCGTTGTCATTCAAAATTATATACTCAAAAAAATGCGTGAGGGAAATAAGAAAAGAGGAAAGTAGTATGAAAGAAGTAGAAATCGAAGCTAAATCAAAGGAAGAAGCAATTCGTCTAGCAACAGAAAAGTTAAATGCAAATGAAAATGAAATTATTTATACGATAAAGGAAGAAACATCTGGTCGCTTATTTAAATCTTCTACTTATAACATTAAAGCAACCACACTTATAAACTTAGTAGAAGAGATAAAAGAATATTTAAAAGAGATTATTACTAACTTAGGTTTAGATGTTCAATTTGAATCTTCCATTCGAGAAAGAAAAATTACAGTAGCTATGTATGCTGATAATAATGCAATCTTAATAGGAAAAGACGGAAAAACATTGAAAGCTTTAGAAATTTTAGTGAAGCAAAAGATAATGAATGACTATAATGTAAATATTAATATATCTTTAGACGTAGAAAATTATAAAGAAAAAAGAATTAAAAATTTAGAATATTTGGCTAAAAAAGTAGCACGAGAAGTACGTAGTACAAAAGTTGAAGCTAGTCTAGAAAATATGAATTCCTTTGAAAGAAGAATTGTTCATAACATATTAACAAATTTTAAAGGTATCAAAACCGAAAGTGAAGGCGAAGAACCAAATCGTCATGTTATAATAAAACCTACAGAAAATTAAACTGTAGGTTTTTAAAATTTGATGGTATTATTGTAATTTATTTTAGTATAAATATCTAATTTAATACTTTTATTCTTTCTTTGATAAGCTTTTCTAGGGCATCTATTTTATCTTTTGGAAGATAAGAATTTTGACACATTTCTATAAACTTATTTTCAAGATTGACAATTTTATTTATCATTTTTTGTACTGATTTAGGTGGAAGGCCTATTGTATTAGCAAAGGTAAAAAAATCATCCTTTTTTATATTTTTCTTTTTTCCATTCATTGTTAATGCAAATTGTTCAGAATCTTCGGGTATAACTACATTTGTAGAAAGCATATCATAAGCTTCAGATAAACGATAAAGAGTACTTCCACTGCTTGTTTCAATTAGTGAAAAATTTTTAAGATGCATATCTGAATTTCCAACAACAAAAGAAAAAATAAGGCGAAGAAAAAATTCTGCCATATCGAGTCCAGGCTGAACAGAATACTTAGATATAATTTTGGCACAACGTTCATAAGAACTTTGATATTTATTTTCTGTAAGTCTTTCGTCTAATTGGCAAAAATCCTCCATTGCTAATTTTTTAATATTATCAGTAAACGTCCTATCAATTCGTTTTGTAATGTATGCAAATTTCTCTGAATTAAAAATTTCTATTAAGGCAAAAGGAACAGTTTGTATTCCACTAACTTTTGCCATTTTCATAATTAAATATTCCATTTCTGGAAGCGAACTATATTCTTCTGTAGGAGGTTTTAAAATATAACCTGTAGGATAGTTAACAAGAGTAAGACGCGGATTATTTTCTTTTGACAGATGAAGTGATAGTTTTTTTTGAACTCCAGGTACAGTATATCCTTTATTTGTATTTTCTATAGCAAGATTTTCTAACTTTTCTTTTGTTAAATCAATAGTGGGTAATTTTGTTGTTCCAAAAAAATTCTTAATACAAGTAGAATGCCATTTTATTTCATTCTCTTTATTAATAGGTTTTCCACAATACAAACAATTCATGTTAACACCTCTTTGATACAAACATTTCCGATAACATCTTTGCAAGCAACTAATAATAATCCAAAGCGATCTTTTCTATCAATTTTCCAATTATTACTTACAATATTTAAAAGCCACCCTTCTGGAATAAGTCCATCAAAAAAAGCAAATAAAGTCTTAGAAATATATTCATTTTCTCTTTTAGGTAAAGTAAGACTTACAGAAGTAGATTTCTCATTTTTTAGATATTCATTATCATATTGAAAAGAATAACCGTAATCAGTTTCTTTCAAAATTCCTGCAAAAGATTCTTGTACATATACATTTGCTGTTCTATAAGGTTTCATCTGAATCATCCTTTCTTCCTGGAACAGCTTTCATTCCAAACATAGCAAGCGCTTGATTTACTTTATCCATACGAACAGTTTTTTTCCCTTGCTCTAATTCCCTAATAAATCGAAGACCTAATCCAGAACGTATAGCGAATTCTTCTTGAGTGAGTCCTGCTTCTTTTCTTTTTCGTTTAATAAAATTTCCAATTGTTTTCATACTAATATATTACACCCTTTCGGGTAAAATGTCAATTAAATTTTGGAAATATTATACCCTTTGAGGTACAATATATAAACTGAACAAAAAAATATACCTTAAAAGGTATAATTTATGATTGGCTCTTGATAAAAATAGAAAATTTAAACTAAAGATTTTTTATATTAGACCTGTTCGGCAAGCTTTTATGAATTATTAAGGTTATAAATTCCACAAATAA
>CASDHD010000020.1 GCA_949280095.1 uncultured Bacilli bacterium | reverse complement strand
AAAAAGATGAAAAAGTTATTCACATTTTTCATCTTTTTTCTTGTCAAGATTTTTTCCACGGAAACTCAAATTTTAGAGGTCTTTTATTGCTATGTTAATTGCTAATAACACTACTATTATTCAATTTCTTCTACATTATCTATCAACAAAATATTTTTTATTGAAATAAAGTAAACTTTCTTCGAGAATTGTTTCTCCATCTTTTAAAACTTGTTCTATATTGTGAATGTAGTTATACAATTCCTCATTTGTTTTGGTTTCTATCAAGTATCTTCCTACCACCTTGAATAAGTTAAGGAACTCATCATTATAATTTTCTAAAAGTTCGCTCATTTTGGGTAATGTTTTTTTGGATAATAATTTTGTTATCATTTCTAAAAATTGATTTCTTTGAATACGTTTTTCAGTTGTCCCATCAAAGTTCCCCGCAAGCGATTCATCAAGCCACGTAATTCTATCCCAGTTGTTTCTTTCATAAATAAATTTTGTAAAACAAAGGTGAAATGTTTCATGGGCAAGAGTTGGAATTCTTTCGTAAATATTTTCTGTTTGTTCTAATAAAATTTGTACTTCTTCGCCACAATAGCTTCCCTTTGACCATTTTGTCCAACTAGGTGCCACTATATAGTTTGCTTTTTCTTTTATTCTTTTTATGAAATCCTCACGATTAAGAAAGATAGAACATTTTATTTTTTCACCATACGTTTCCTCTTTAAAAAAATGTAAGTATTCTTTTATTTTTAATGTAGAATACTTTAAAATCTCTTTTCCATACTCTTGCAAGTTATTTGGAATTAATAGTTCATAATATTCATTTTCTAATGTAACATATTTATTCATTTTTTATTTTCTCCTTCTCTTTCATTATTTTTTTTAATATTTTCATTCCTTTTTTCGCTTGCTTGTATTCAAGAGAATGATTAATTTTATAGATTTTGTTATTCATCCTAAAGTTTGAACCAGTTTGATGAAAATTAAATAAAACGTTATAAGTATCACAAGTTTCTTTAATATGTTTTATCCACTCAAAATCACAAATGCGAGCATTTTCGTAAGACTCTCCTCCCACTGATATTAGCTCTATTTTATTAGATACTAAATATTTACTAAAATCAATATCTTCTAAAATAGGTGAAGCAAAAATATATCGATGTTTGATTTTCGCATTTAGAAATAATGGAATTCGTTCATCAGTCTTTTTTTGATTTTCACAAGTTAAAGCAATTGTAACATTTTCGTAGCCATCGTTCCAATCTTCTGGGATACATTTGTTAAAGCGTTCTATTCTTTTTGTGGGAATTAGAAATTGTACATCACTTCGTTTTTTGATGATTTCCCATACTTCTTTACGCCATTCATCGGCTTCTTCTAGAAAAAAGTCAGAGGTAAAGCATGTTGCAAGCTCACTACCTGACTTGATTTTGTAGTTTCCATTTTTATCTTTTTTTAAAGGAAGATTAAAATTCGTTTTCGATTTTGTGACTATATTTGCATCTTTATCTCGCATTTTATCTAAATAATAAACATAACAATTTAAACATCCAGGACTACATTTATGGCAACCATGCCAAGGGTTCCATTGTAATTTTTTCATACTATATCCTTCTATCTTTTATTTTTTATTTGTTCAATGAATTCCTTCGTCTCCTCATATAGCTTTGGTGTATCTTGTTCTTGTAATCTAAAATTATTTAATAATTTAAATATATAATTTTTACCATAATTTTGATATACATAAGAAAACATTGTATAAAAAATTCTATAATCAATATTATGCTCAAAAGCTATATCTTCTAAAGATACTGTAAAGTTGTATTCAATATTATTATACTGATGAGATAAAAAAGTTGCAAGTCCTTCAAATAGCCAAGCATAACTATTTTCATCACTTAATTTGTAATGGCATGCATGAACAAATTCATGTAAAATAAGGTCAACTAAATCATGAATTGTTTGATGTTCATGATATTTTAGTTGCCTTAATATTTGTAAAGAAAGAACTTCAACAATTAATATGTCATCTTCCTTACGAGCAAACCCACAAGTACTATCGCTAACTTTCTTTTGAAAGCAATTTGATGCAAATTCTCTAAATTTTTCTAAATCTGGCCATAAGCGTATTCTTACTTTTGGTTTCATTTTTTCAAATTCAAAAAAATTCAAGATTTCTATGGAACGTTCCTTTAAAGAATCTATCAAAAACTCTATATAATCTAAATCACAATTATTATATTCTATTATCATATTATCTAATTCTATTTTCATCATCACACCTGCATTGTTAATTTCATTATAATTCATTTTTAAATTTTTTTAAATATATGCCCACCCACATCTTTTCTAGTAGAATAGTCTATATAGTAAGGGAGGAAATTATGATTGAACAAATATTATCTTTAAACCCTATTTTACAAGCGGGACTCGCTACTTTATTTACTTGGAGCGTTACAGCAATTGGTGCTTCTTTAGTCTATTTTTTTAAACATATTAACAAAAACTTAATGGATGGAATGCTTGGCTTTGCAGCAGGTGTTATGATAGCAGCTTCGTTTTTTTCACTCATTGCCCCTGCAATTACGATGGCAGAAAATTTGAACTTAATTCCTTGGATCATTGTTTTTATCGGTTTCTTTAGTGGAGGTTTATTACTTTTCATTGGAGATAAAATTTACGATATTTATGAGAAAAGAAATCCAAAGAAGAAAGAAAAAAAAGTTAGTTTTAAACGTTGCTTTATGTTAATAAGTTCCATTACTTTACATAATATTCCAGAAGGTATGGCTGTGGGTGTTGCTTTTGGTTCTGTAATTTATGGACTAGATGGTGCAACTCTTGCCGCAGCGTGGACTTTGGCGCTTGGGATAGGACTTCAAAACTTTCCAGAAGGAACTGCTGTATCGATGCCGCTTCGTCGTGAAGGCATGAGTCGTAATAAAGCTTTCTTCTTAGGACAACTTAGTGGAATCGTGGAACCTATTGCTGGAATTATTGGTGCCATTTTAGTAATGAAAATGCGTACTCTTCTTCCATTTTTGCTTGCGTTTGCAGCAGGGGCTATGATTTATGTTGTAGTAGAAGAATTAATACCAGAAAGTCAAACCAACAAAAAGAAAGATTTAATGGCGTTATTTACATTAATTGGATTTTCCGTTATGATGATTTTAGATATTGCTTTAGGTTAAAAAGTTTGCATATTCAAGTGCAAATTTTTTATATTCATTTTATGTTTTGTTTATTAAATAAGTTTTTCTCTTAATAAATAGTCTTCTAAGTATTCATTTTTTTTCAAAATAATAGTTTCATATTTATAATACAAATGATGCCAATCTATTAAATTCTGTATTGCTCTTTGTATAAACTTTTCACTATTTCCGCGCTCCTTATATCTTTCTACTAAATTGTCTTTACTATCAAAACTTGGTAAAACAAAGACAAACGAAATATTCTCTAACAATAATAATTGGCGAACTTCTTCATCAGCAGGAACTAGAATAATTTTATCTTTATTCATTATTTCTTTTAATTTTTTTACATAATTTTGAGGCCACTCTTTATTAATTATTTTATTGCTTAATCCTTTATACTCCTCAAAATTTGTTATATTTTCATTATAGATATATTTAAATTTTTGTAAATCAAAATCAATAACATTAGAATATTTTTGGCTTAAATAAGTTTTTCCTAGTCCTGCAAAAGCACAAATTATTTTACTCATTATTATACGTCACCTTTTCCTTTTTTTATATTTTTTACAATTGGTATTTAATAAAAATAAAATTAATCATTAGTTAAATCCCCACTTCCATTTATAGGGATTGCTTCTCCTAAGTATGTAGGATTGGGTTTTAAAATACATTTAATAAAATCTTTATTTCTAGCTAAAATCTCTCGAAGTTCTCTTTTAGTTTGTCCTCTATACTTCCTTGGATTAGAAGGTATGCCATAGGCTTCTATCCCTATTTGATTGGCAATATAAAGAGAACGATACAAGTGGTATTTTTGCGTTACAATGATTACCTTTTTAACACCAAAAATTTCTTTAGCACGATATAAACTATCATAAGAAGAAAAACCGGCATGGTCCATAAAAATATCTTCAGAAGGTACCCCTCTTTGAATCGCAAATTCTTTCATAATGTTTACTTCATCATAGTCGCTTCTCCCATGGTCTCCGCTCATAATGATTTTAGAAGAAACACCTTTTTTATATAAAGAAATAGCCTCCAATAATCGATCTTCTAACATGTGACTTGGTTTATCACCCCATATTCCTGCCCCTAACACAAGAATTGCATCAACATTTGCAATTTTAGCAACTTCCTCTTCACTTAAAATTTGATTTTTAGTACTTCCTTTTACATAAAAATTTAAAGAAAATACGACACATAAACAAATAAGAAAAGTAAGAATTCCCAATAATCCAATTTTACATAAAATTCTTTTCTTGCTTTTATGAATTGAAAGTCCTTTTTCTTTTTTTGATTGTATTTCTAACATATTCATTTCTACTTTCCTTTTTTCTTCTCATTGTTATAATTACTTATGGCAATCAAAATCCAGACACAACCTAGTACTAGGTATACTACTTTTCTTTTTAAAAAATAGGCTACAAAGAAGCAAACAGCTGCTAAAAATGATAAAATAATTGCAATCCATTCCTTTTTCATATCTATTCCTTTTCTAGCTCGATTGTGTCATAAGCTCCTAAATCATAGACAGTATATCCTAAATCTTTTAATGTATTGTAAGCAATTTTACTTCTTCTTCCACTTTTGCAATACACAAAAATTGTATTTTCTTTATCTAGATTTGTATTTTCGTCTATGGATTCATAGGGGATATTGACTGCACCTTTTATGTGTCCACTTGTATATTCTTCTATTGTTCTTACATCTACAATTGTAAATTTTTCTTTTTCCATTAGTTCTTTATAATAAGGCTGCGTATTTTTCCCACATCCAACTAAAAGCAAACTCATAAAAATGACTGAAATTATTCTTTTCAAAATTCTACCTCTTTCTATAGTCATTATAACAAAAACTATAGATATTTGTTAGATAAATAATGTTTTGATGTTGGCAATTAACGACTCCTTTATCAATTGATCTTCTAAAATATTAATTGAAAATGTTTTACTTCCTGCATGGTTCAAACTAGATCCACAATGATAAACTGTTTTTCTATCCAAAAGAAAATAACGATCATGAAATGTATTTGTATAAATAACTTGTAAATTGTTATATTGTGCACTATATTTTTCAATGTCTAATGATTTTAAAAGTGCATTTTCCTTTGTAATTAAAATTACTTTGTACTCTAAATTTTTTATCATATCTAATACTGTTTTATCAGCATAACTATCGATGATTATTAACTCTTTCTTTGCTTCTCTCATAATGTCTATAATTTTGGAATAAGCATCGAAGATTTGGCCATTAAAATAGATTTCATTTACTTTTCTTTTTTCTTCCAATTTGGAAAATGACTCTTGTAACAATTTTATGTTTTCTGTATTTTTCATGACTTGGTTATTGATATATTTTTGCTCTAATAGATTTGCAGATATGTATTTACGCATGGCAACAAAAGCGTCCATAATTTTTATACTTATTTCTTCTGCAACACTTGTTTTTAAAATGGTGGCTAGCATAGCAACACCTTGTTCTGTAAAAACATAAGGAAACGTGCGACTTTTATTATTTATGTTTGCGGTTTCAACTTGAAACCGCAAAATAGATAGTTCATGTTCTGTAAGTTGAAACATATATCTTTCCGGAAAACGGTTGATATGTCTTTTTACTGCTAAATTAATAGATTTTGTACCATTTGCGCATTGATAAAGTCTTGCTAAATCGGAATCTAACATAACTTGTTTACCTCTCACTTCATAAATCATGCTTTCCACATTTATATTTTTTTCTATTAATTCATTCAAACCTTAGACCTCCTTTTTTGTAGGATATTTTAACATAGAAAAAACGACTCTAAACTAGAAATCGTTCGACAAAATATTCCCTATTTATAATGTTCATTTTTACTTTCTATTTCTTGTAATTCAAATCTATATTTTTGTCCATTTTTATTTACTTCTTCTAAAAACATTTCATAAGGTCTACACCAAAGTTTATTATCTTCATAAAGGGCACGATAAGCCACCATTTTTTCTCCTGTTTCACTATGGTAAATTATATCTTCTACCATATACAAATCCCCACTATAATGTTTATAGATTCCTTTTATTTTTAATTCTCTCATTTTTTCTACTCCTTTAAAAACATTATAACAAAAACTAGAAAATATTTGTTAAGTAAATAATGTTTTGATGTTGGCAATTAAAGACTCTTTTAACAACTCATCTTCTAAAATATTGATAGAAAATGTTTTATTTCCCGCATGGTTTAGACTAGATCCACAATGGTAAACGATATTTCTATCCAAAATAAAGTGTCTGTCATGAAAAGTATTTGAATAAAAAACTTGCAAATTCTTATATTGTTGATTATATTTTTCAATGTCTAAGGGTTTTAAAAGAGTAGCAAGCATAGCAATCCCTTGTTCTGTAAATACTCGCGGATTTTTAAATCTCCCTCCTCTTCTTTCTATTTTTTGGTCGAAATTTTAGACCAAAAAATTATCGCTTTCTTCTTCCGTTAATTTCCAAGAAAACCTTTCTGGAAATTTATCAGGATTATTTTTTACGGCTTCGTTAATTCTTTTTGTTTCCACTTGATATAATTTGGCAAGATTCGAATCAAGCATAACCTGGCACCCTCTTGCTTCATAAATCATGCTTTCCACTTTTATATTTTTTTCTATTAATTCATTCAACCTTAGGCCTCCTCGTCTTTTTTAAAGTATAGTTTAGCACAAAAAAACGACTCTAAACTAGAAATCGTTCGACAAAATTTTTATCTATTTTTTGTTTTTAGTTCCTTTATTTTATTTGTTTTGAATAAGCAATATTTTTTACTTTCATGCCAAATTTTTCATAGGTTTTTATAGCGTTTGTATTTTCTTCATTCACGGTTAAATAAATATCTGTGCAATTTGCTTCTTTGGCATATTTTTCTATGAATTCTAATAGGGATGAACCTATTCCTTGCCCACGATATTTGTTATCTACACACATGGCGTCAATAGACAATTGTTTTCTAAAACGCAGAATAAGATTTTCTTTTTCTACAATACAAAATGTAACATATCCTACAATTTTATCTTCTATTTTAACAACAAATATACTTTTTTCTTCCATTAAACTTACAAATCTTTCTTTTGTTATGGCTTCTTTGGTCGGCAAAAAAAGGTCTGGTCGCCAGTTCACGTGTAATTCATGGACTTGGCACGCTAAGTCGTTTACTTGTTCATAGTCATTTATAGTTGGAACTTCTATTTTCATACAATCACTTTCCATTTCTTATCTAACACAACTATAACATGAGTTTGAAAAATTTAGAAGTCATTCTTCTAAACTAAATTTTTTTATTTTTTCGTATTCCCTCTCCGTTATTTTATAAATGCCATTGTAAGGCTGTTCTATATAAAAGTTATTCTTTCTTTTGTATAGAAACAAAGTAGAGGTTCCTTTTTCTACAAAATGAAAATCAATTTTTAACTTTTCTTCCGTATTTATGGGAGTATCTTGGATACTTGCTTCTTTGGTTATTCTTCCTTCTCCGTTTAAAATATTTATTATTTCTTTCTTTTTTTCTAGTTCTTCTATTTTTTTATCTTCTATTTCTATACTTATTACATTTTCTACTTTTGGTAGGTGCAAGGTATATTTCGGGCGATTTATAAAATAGAAAGTTGTTTCTATTCCTACTAATAAAACTATAGCTATTAGAAAAGACAATATAAATTTCTTTTTCATTTTCCACCTACTTATTTATATTTTTCTTGAACTTTGTCTGTTAATTCCTCGTAATACACTTCTTTCCAACTTACTACTCCACGAACGATCATATATTTTAATTCAATATAAGCATCTTGTTTTAGTTCTCTTGAGGTTTTAAATTTAATTTCTTTAGCACTCCCATTTTCTTTGTAAGCAGTCAAGGTGTATTCATATTGCATATCTCCTTCTACAAGTTGCATTTTAGTGTTATCAATTTTGGCATAATACATGGTGTATTCTTGAAATGTAAAATAATAAGTCATTCCACATAATAAAATTAATAATATTGTTCCTATTACAATAGGCATGTTTTCTTTAATCTTCAATATATCCTCTCTCTTTCTTTGTTGTACTTATATAAGTACTTCCTAAAATTTTGTCATAAAAATGTTTCTTTTTGGTTAGTATGATAAGTCCATTAATAAGATAAAATAAGACAATCATAACTAAACTTGCTAGATAAAAATAGATAGAAATTTTTGCATCGGCCTCTAAGTGATTCACTAAAAGGTATGTTCCTAAAAGAGACCAAAACGGAAATAAAAAATAATAAATCAGTAAAAATAAATTTCTAAAAATAGAGCGAATGAATCGTAAATTTTTATATTCTATTTTGACATGTAAGAAACTTCCCCCTAGTGTTTCATTTTTATTTAGTAATGGAATTATACCATAATAAAGTAAGAAAACAATTAGAAAGGGATGGTAACCTTTTAAAAATAAATTTGTTAACATACCAATAAAAATATACAAAAAGAAATCTAAGAAAAAGAGGGTTATTCTTCGAAGTCCTGATACTTCTTCTCCTACTCTTCTTGCTTTTTCGTCTAATTCTGTTCTCGTTGGTAGGTAGTTATCTAGAATTCCCATCATGCCATATCCAATGAGTCCTCCTAAAGTGTTCGTTAGTAAGTCATCTACATCAAAGACACGATAAGGATGTGGGTAGATAAAGTAAAGACCTGTTATTTGGGTTAGTTCAAAAAATAGACTTAATAAGAAACTATACATAATAGTTTTTTTTAAACTGCATTTAAAGTAATAACGTAAGTACATTCCAAAAGGAATGGTCATAAATACATTAAAGATAACGGTATAAAAACATGGTTCTGTTAAGGATTTTAAATAGGTACTTGGATTTGTGATGATTAGTGATGATTCGCGAATTATGTCTTTTATAAATCCAAATGGTAGTAAACGAATCATATTGGGTTTTTCTACTACACTCTCTAAATTAGGAAGTGGTAATATGACTAAGAAATATATGGTAATCATATAAAGAATAAAGGAATACACCACTAAAGTTTTAAAAGGCTGAATGGATCCATATTTATGGTATTCATGCAAAATAAAAGGAATGGTAAAAATAAGGGCTATGAACGGAAATATCAAAATGGAGGATTTAATTGCTGTTACATAGGCCATATTTACCACTCTTTTCTATTCTTTTTTATTTTTCTTTTATGATGTTTTTACTTACAAAATAAGTGATTAGGAAATATCCTCCATAGATTAAGCCTAAGAAAATGGCTGTCATAATGATGGATGGAAGTAATTTATCGTTACCAAATGTTGCTAAAAGAAAGTTACAGAATTGGATACCAAAGATGGAGTGTATTCCTGCAATAACAAGTGGGAATAAGAAGAATATCGCAATTTGGTAGAATAAAGCCTTATTTAGCATTGCTTCATCGGTTCCTATTTTTCTTAGCATAGCAAATCGCATTTTATTGTCTGTTGATTCTGATAGTTCTTTTAGAGCAAGAATGGCTGCACTTGAAATCAAGAAAATAATTCCTAAGTATAAACCAATGAATGTTACCATGGCACCAAGACCAATACTTGCTTCATAAAGAGCAATTTTTGTTGCTCCGCTAAGGTTTGTTTTTGCATTGTAAGAGTGCTCATACATATCTATTGCTATGCGATTTTCGATGATTTCTTTTTCTTCTTCTGTTCCTTTATAGTTTGCGGTTAAGATACTTTCTACTTTTAAGGATTCATTTACTGCATTATCTGGAATGATAAAGACTCCACTGTTAGCATGGGTACTATTCATAAAAATAAATCCATCTTTTACTTCTTTATATTTAGGACTATAATTTTTTCCTAATAGGTTTATCGTTGTATTTCTTTCTAATGCAACAGAACGTATACTCACTAGTTCTTTGTAGTCAGCAATCAAAATGTATTCATTTTCGTTTAATGTATATTCTTCTAGTGAAAATAATTTAGCAAGTTTGTTGTAGTCGCTTAGTTTGATAAATGTTTCTTCGTTTTCATAATCCATTAGCGGGTATTTCGTTTTTAATTCGTCATAATATGTTCCTAATGTGTCTTTTATTTTAATTTCTTCCGTTCCATAAAGATTAAATTCTACAATATCTTTTAAATAGGCATCTACATCAAAGTTTAAGTTTGCTAGTGTTTCTCTTAAGGGAATGGTAGAGTCTTCTATCATTTTATCTGTAAATCGCCATGAGTTTTTTACTGATTCTTCAGTTAAATTCAAGTATTTATAAAATTGGACATCGACAGGAGCCATTGTTTTTAAGTTAGCAGTCATGGAGTTTTTAATGGAAAGTGAGGAAGACACAGATGGTTACGAATAGCATAAGGCAAATTACTGTCATAGACATTACGGTTGTGTTGATTTTGCTACTGATTTGGCGAACAACAAAGGTATTTAGTCCATGGTAGTATACTTTTTTCATGTGCATTACAATTCTTAAAATTAATCCTGATAAAGACCAAAAAAGAAAGAATGTAGAGATTGCTCCCATAATAATGGGTTTAAATATTTGCGTGGCTTCTGTTAACTCTGCTATTCCTCCTGTAACCAAGTAGTAAGCATATCCTAATACAGTAGAAGAAGCAATAAAGATAATGGTACAAACTAGTGGATTTTTAAGTCTTACTTTTTCACTTTTCTTGCTTCCATGTAATAAATCAATTAATTTGCATCTATTTACGTTTACCGTATTAAAAATCATGACAAGGAAATACATAATACCAAAATAGATAAGTGTTTTTATACAGGCACTACTTGAAAAAGTAAAGGTAAATTTGGTTAAGTTTGCTTCAAACATATTGGCAACTAATAAACTCATAAGTTGTGATAATACAATACCTACGCATAAACCTACGAATAAAGAAATAATTCCTATAAATAAGGTTTCAAAGAATAAAACACTAGCGATTTTTCGTTTGCTCATACCAAGGGTTAAATAAATTCCAAATTCCTTGTTTCTTCTTTTGATTAAAAACCTAGAAGCATAAATAATTAAGAAACCTAAAATAAAGGAAACAAAGACACTGACTCCTGATAACATATTGGTCATAAGTTTTATGATTTCTCTTGTTGATGAGGTTACATCCATCATAACGGTTTGGGAATCAATCGCATTAAAGACATAAAATATGGCAACTCCTAGAATGAGTGTAAAGAAATAGATGGCGTAATCTTTAATGCTTTTCTTGATGTTTTTTAAAGATAATTTACAAAGCATCGTTTAAATCCCCACCTAAAAGGGTTACGACATCAATAATTTTATCAAAAAATTCTTTTCTTGAATCGTTACCTTTACGGATTTCATTGAATACTTTGCCATCTTTTATAAATATAACACGAGTTGCATAAGACGCTGTGAAAGCATCGTGAGTAACCATTAGAATGGTTGCTTGTAGACTTTCGTTTAAGTAATTAAATCTTTCTAGTAACATACGTGCCGATTTTGAGTCCAAAGCCCCAGTTGGTTCATCTGCTAAAATGAGTTTGGGGTCGGTGATAATTGCTCTAGCACTTGCTACCCTTTGTTTTTGTCCTCCACTCATTTGGTAAGGGTATTTTTTTAAGACACTTTCGATATCTAGGTCGCTTGCCACTTTCTTGATTTTTTTATCAATGGATGAAATATGTTCGTTTTGAATGGTTAAGGCAAGAGCAATATTTTCATAGGCCGTTAAAGTGTCTAGTAAGTTAAAATCTTGAAAGATAAACCCTAACTCTTCTCTTCTAAATTTATTTAGGGCATTTCCTTTTAGTTTCGTAATGTCATTCTCTCCCACAAAAATGTGACCACTTGTCACTTTATCAATTGTCGAAATACAATTTAAAAGGGTTGTTTTTCCTGAACCAGAAGATCCCATAATGGCAACAAACTCTCCTTTTTCAACTTCAAAAGAGATGTTATCAATGGCTTTCGTTAAAGAAGAACGACTTCCATAATATTTTTCTATTTTTTCTATTTTCAAAATATTTTCCATAAAATATTTCTCCTTTCACTTGTTCATTCTAAAGGAAAAGTACTTGTTTGTCGTAAGTTTAATATAACACTATCTTACAATTTTGTAAGGTTACTTAGCCACTTTATAAAACTCGTTTTTAGAAAATTTAATTATTACTTTGGTAAATTCTTGTTCTTTCGATTCGATTTCAATGGTGTGTCCTAATTTCATACATAAATTCTTGGCAATATATAAACCCATCCCTGTGGATTTTGTTTTTATTCTTCCATTGGTACCTGTATAGGTTTTTTCAAAAACTCTTTTGATGTCACTTTCTAATATACCTATGCCATTGTCTAAAATACTTAAATAAATTTTGTCTTTTTCTTCTCTTCCTTCTATCTTTATATAAGAAGATGCATTTTCTTTTTTGTATTTTATACTATTGTTTATAATTTGATTTAAAATAAATTCTAACCATTTAGCATCCGTATTCACTAAAAAGTTTACATTTTTAACTTGAAATTCAATATTGTTTTCAAGAAGTTCATCTTTATTTTTTAAAGCAACATTATTTATGATATTTTTTAATTCGATTTCTTTAATTAAATAGTCATGTTCTGCATTTTCACTTCTTACGTAATATAAGACTTGTTCTACATAGGTATCTATTCGATGCATTTGCTCTAGCATTTTTTTGTTAAATTTTTCTTTGTGGTTATGCGTCATTAAAATAAGGGATGCGATTGGTATTTTTACTTCGTGAATCCACATTTCGATGTATTCTTTAAAATCGTCGGTTTGTGTTTCCAATATTTTTACTGTTTCTGCCATTGATTTATTAATTTCGTAAAGTGCATGGGTAATTAATTTTCCTTCGTAAAAGTTGGGCTTTTCTATAGTTTCTAAAACAAGGTATGCTTTGTCTAAGTTATTTATATTTTCTAATAAATGGGTATAAAATTTTTGTTTTCGAAAGAAATCAATTGTTAGAGATAAGATTATCAATAAAAAATTTAAAAGGGATAAGACAATGATTAAACTTTTTTCTACTTTATTCCCTTTCTTGTTTCAATAGCAGTGGCATGTCCTATACTTTTTAGTTTGCTTCTTAGTCTACTTATGTTTACTGTTAGAGCGTTATCGTTTATGTACTCATTGTTGTTCCATAAGTCCGTCATTAATTCATCACGAGTTACTATTCTATTTTGGTTATTTAATAAATAGTTTAAGATAATCATTTCGTTTTTGGTTAAAATAATTTCTTCCTTGTCTTTTATAATCATTCCTTTTTGCTTATGGATAATTAGATCTTTATAATGAATTGTGTCACTTGTGTTTTCCATTCGTTTAAAAATTGCTCCAATGCGTAAAAGTAAAATGGTTGGATTGTAAGGTTTTGTAATAAAGTCATCTGCTCCGTAAGAAATAGATAACACTTCGTCAATATCTGATGCACGACTCGTTACCATAATGACAGGAGTATTTTGCGTTTCTCGTATTTTTTTTAGTAGAACTTCTCCATTGATATAAGGAATATTGATATCTAACAGAATTAAGTCAGGATTGGCATTCATAATATTTTCATAACTATGTTCAAAATCCTCAAGGAGGCTTGTTTCATACCCTGCATTTTCTAGTAGTTCTTTTAATTCACTTTTAATTGTTTTATCATCTTCTATAATCATGATCTTTTTCACTTATTATCACCACTTCTATTTAGTATAGCATAGATTTAAAAAGTTATATCTTACAATGCTGTAAGATATAAGAAGTAATTTTCTTAATATAAACTCTTATTTTTTATTCCCTTTTCAATCATTTCCTTTTCTTGTTTCTAAATTATTTTTTGTTTTTAGTAGATTGTTTTTCTATTCCTTTTAAACTTTTTTTAGGAGTGGGTAATTCTTCGGACATTTTGTGTTTCTTATTTTACTACCAACTTCATAAGGAACTTCATTTACTTCTTTTTCGTTTTAATCTTTTCTTTTTGAACTTCTGTTCTGTTTAAATTTATTTTTTTATTTTCTCCTCTACTTTAATTGCTAACTCTGGGTACACTTTTAATAAATCTTTGATTGCTCCTTTTAAACCTCTGTTTTCAAATTCTACAAATTCATCAATTAAATCTGCGTTATCAATTGGCATTCCTTTGGGTCTATTTGGATATCTAAAAATTACAATATTTCCTTTTTTTTCTTCTTCTAAAATTCCATTTAAAACATTTGGATAGAAAGTTTTATTTAATGGTATTAATTCTTTTGCAAAAGAAATAACTTCCAAAGACCATAAATAATCATAATGAGAGAATGTTCTTCCATCAAGTTCATAAAGATATCCAGGTTTATCATAAATTTTCTTCAATAATCCTTTTCTTCTTTCTACTAATTCTGGTTTGCCTGAAACACTGAACAAACGAAAATCTAAATCATTCCAATTTCCCATATGAAGTATAGCAACTACTTTATTATTTGTTGCATAAATACATTCTTTTTGATGGGTACTTTTATAAGGAATAAATTTTGTAATATTGCCATTCGGACTACCATGATACACTTTATTTTCCATAACTACTCCTTTTCTAAAACCACAAAACTTTCCACATGATGGGTGTAACTAAACATATCCATGATTGCAAACTTTTTTATTTCATATTTTCTCGTAAGTTCTTTTAAATCTCTTGCAAGAGTTAAAGGGTTACAAGAAATATAAATGATTTTTTTGGCACTACTTTCTAACATGAATTTACAAGAAGATCTATCAAGTCCACTTCTTGGTGGATCAATTATAATCATATCGAACGTTTCTTTAATCTTAGGGATAGTTTTATTAGCTTCTCCTAGCATTGGAAAGACGTTCTCCCTT
>CASDHD010000019.1 GCA_949280095.1 uncultured Bacilli bacterium | reverse complement strand
TTGTTGTGTTATTTTAGTATCGATTTTCTCACCTCCTACTTATATTATTAAACGTAAATTTGTAATTTCCTTTTTTTTAGGGATGAAAAAAGAAGCTTTTTTGTATTTAAGCTTCTCATAAATTAGATTTATCTCTATTTTTTATGTTCCTTTTTTACTTTTTTGTACCTTTTTCTGCTTTTTCCTCTTCTTTTTTCTCTACCTTTTTAGGTTTTGGTAAAGCATCCTTACGTGAAAGATTTAAACGTCCTCGATGATCATATCCTAAAGATTTTACAACAATTTGGTCTCCTACTTTAAATAAATCACTTGGTTTATCCACACGTTCATAAGCAAGTTGAGATACATGAACTAATCCTTCACAACCACTCCAAAGTTCTACGAAGCATCCAAAATCTTCTACTTTGGTAACCGTTCCAGTATAAATTTCACCATCTTCCACTTCACGTACAACATTTAAAATCATTTCTTTGGTTTTTGCAATAATATCAAAATCTGTATGATAAATAATAACACGACCATCGTCTTCCAAATCGACTTTAACTGCATCTTTATCATTAACTGTTGATACATGACTTGCATCTAGAATGATTTTCGTAATCATTTCGCCGCCTCGACCGATAACATCTTTAATTCTTTCTGGGTCTATTTTAAATGTCTCAATCTTTGGTGCATACGGTGAAAGTTCTTTACGAGGTTCTTTAATACAATCGCTCATTACATCTAAAATCTCTAGGCGAGCCTTCTTTGCTTGAGCAAGTGCTTCCTTTAAAATATTTTTGGTAACACCCTTAATTTTAATATCCATTTGTAAAGCACAGATTCCATCTTTTGTTCCAGCCACCTTAAAGTCCATATCTCCCATATGATCTTCTAATCCCGCAATATCTGTTAAAATCGTATATTTTTTCCCATTCGTAATTAAACCCATAGCAATTCCCGCAACTGGTTTTTTAATTGGTACTCCAGCTGCCATTAAAGATAGACATCCTGCACAAATTGTTGCTTGGCTACTTGAACCATTACTCTCTAAAATTTCACTCACAACACGTATCGTATAAGGAAACTCTTCTTCACTTGGAATCACTTGAGCAAGAGCTCTTTCTCCTAAAGCTCCATGTCCTATTTCACGTCTTCCAGGTGAACCATATCGTCCGGTTTCTCCTACAGAAAATTGTGGGAAATTATAATGAAGCATAAACCTTTTTGTATCTTCAATACCAAGACCATCTAAAATTTGATGTTCTCCAATTGCTCCTAATGTTGTTGTTGCAAGAGCTTGTGTTTCTCCACGAGTAAACAAGGCACTACCATGAGGTCTAGGAAGTAAATCAATTTGGGCATCTAAGTGTCTTATTTCATCCATCTTACGTCCATCAGGTCGAATCTTTTTATCAGTTATTAAACGTCTTACCTCATCACCTTCAATAGCATCCACAACCTTTTTAACATCCTTTAATATTTGTTCAATATTTTCATCACCAGCATAAATCTCTGCAAAATTTTCAAGAGCAGCATTTTTTACCTCTTCTATTTTTTCATAACTAGCTAGCTTGTCCTTAATTTGAATCGCAGCAAGCATATCCTTTGTTGCATAAAGACGAACAGAAGCCTCTAAAGTTTCATCTATCTTAGCAACAGCAAGCTCTTTTTTCATTTCCCCAATCTCATCAATAATTTTTTGTTGGAATTCGCACAATACTTTTATTTGTTCATGTCCAAACATTAATGCATCCAACATTTCTTTTTCGCTTAGTTCTTGAGCTCCTGCTTCTACCATACAAATAGCATCTTTTGTTCCAGCTACTGTTAAATTTAGGCTACTTTGTTCTAATTCTTCTGCTGTTGGATTGATAACAAAACTTTTACCTATTTTTCCTACCACAACTCCAGAAACAGGCCCATCAAAAGGGATATCACTAATTCCTAAACATAAACTAGAGCCAAACAAAGCACTCATAATTGGGGAATTGTCTTGATCTACAGATAACACTGTATTAATAACTTGAATTTCATTACGCAAATTCTCATCAAACATTGGTCTAATAGGTCTATCAATAATACGCGCTGCCAAAGTTGCTTCATCTGTAGGTCTCCCCTCACGCTTAATAAAGCCACCTGGTATCTTTCCTACTGAATATAATTTTTCTTGATACAAAACCGTTAAAGGAAAGAAATCAGCTGTAATTGTATTCTTCCCCATTACACAAACAGATAATACCACTGTATCCCCATAACGTACTAATACAGAACCATTTGCTTGCTTTGCTAACTCTCCTGTTTCTACTACTAAATCTCTACCTAGAAAATTTAGCTTAAATACTTTTTTCTTCATATACTATCTCCATTTCTGCTAATAAAAAAAGACACTTAAAAATGAAGTGCCTTTATTTTCTAATATTCAATTTTTCAATTAAATTACGATAAGAAACAACATTGTTTTCTTTTAAATAATCTAATAATTTTCTTCTTTTACCAACCATCATTAAAAGTCCTCTTTTAGAATGAAAGTCATGAATATGTACTTTTAAGTGTTCTGTCAAAGAATTAATTCTTTTTGTTAAAATTGCAATTTGAACTTCTGTAGAACCACAATCACGCTCATTCTTGCCAAACTCTTTAATAATAGCAGCTTTTTCTTCTTTAGAAATTGTCATTCTTTTTTCCTCCTTTTTTACTAATCGGTTTAAACTGAGTAAGAAAGCGAAGGTCTTTCCAACCAAGAGTAAACTTCATATGTATTATATTATAAAACTCGGTAAAAATGCAATCTTTTTTTGCATGAAACATTTTAACAAAAATGGTAAAAATAATCATTTTAGCAAAATCAAGAAAAAATTCACTTAATTCAACTTCATTTTTAGAATTTTGAAGTTTCATTTTTGGATTTTGACGTCTAAATTCAGAAAATTGACGATTTGCAATTTGCTTTTATTTTATTTATAGTGAACTTGCGAGATGCAAAGTATTTGGTGTTTGCCACAAATTCTTATAAGGAAGGCGTGGTTACATGAATAATATGTTGATACGTATTATTGCAAGGTTAGAACTTCTTGTTGTAATTTTGTTAGTAATAATAATTCTTTTCATTATCTTCAGGTAGTAATGTTTTGGTTGATTTTCGAAAGGATTAAAAAAACACCATCCTGTAGGAAGGTGCTTACAACAAATGGCAAGCACTTAAGAATAAGTATCTCGCTTAAATTAAATATAAACTAGTTTTTTATAAATGTCAAAGATAAATAACATATGGATAGTGTAACGCTTTGTTGGAAAATATATTTTTCACGTTCGAATTTAGCTTTGTTATATCTAAAATATAACAAAATTTTTGAAAAATGCAATAAAAATTTTCTTTTATAATACCTCTTATTATTTATCATGATATCATTCTTAAATTACATTTTCGATAATTTGTATATATTTATATTTTCCCGACAATTAATTACACTATCTTGCACGAAACATTTTAACAAAAATTTAAAAAATAATCATTTTAGCAAACTCAAGAAAAAATTCACTTAATTCAACTTCATTTTTAGAATTTTGAAGTTTCTTTTTTTATTTTGATGTCTAAATTCAGAAAATTTACAATTTGCATTTTGTTTTCCACTGTTATATAGTGAACTTGCGAGATGCAAAGTATTTGGTGTTTGCCACAAATTCTTATAAGGAAGGCGTGGTTACATGAATAATATGTTGATACGTATTATTGCAAGGTTAGAACTTCTTGTTGTAATTTTGTTAGTAATAATAATTCTTTTCATTATCTTCAGGTAGTAATGTTTTGGTTGATTTTCGAAAGGATTAAAAAAACACCATCCTGTAGGAAGGTGCTTACAACAAATGGCAAGCACTTAAGAATAAGTATCTCGCTTAAATTAAATATAAACTAGTTTTTTATAAATGTCAAAGATAAATAACACATTGGCTTAAGTTTGCCATTATTCAAAAACAAATGGCTGCTCTTGTGTTCCTTTTCCCTCTTTTATACTTACATCTGCATTTAAAAATACAGTTGGTCGGACCCAAGCGGCACTAGATTGATCAAGTCCATAACTCGGAGCATGATTATAAACATATCCCTTACTGCTATTTACAAGAAAAACATTACTAGCAACTCCAGAATAAGCAACTGGTATCATAGTCCATTGATATGAACCACTATACAACCAATCATTATTATAACAATCACTTAAATTACTCCAATTATAGAGATACGTATTTAAGCAAGTATTTCGATTGGTTGTGTCTCCTCCACTTGTCGCATAGCCATAATCACTTGGTGTCATAAGTCCTACTTTCCCTGTCCAACTTACCGTTCTTGTTATGGCATCATTACAATACGTTCCACTACTGCATATTTTTCCTGTATTATTGCTTCTTTCTAGTTCATAAAATTTAGAACTTTTAATGGCATTATATGTTGCTACATTTCCATTGCTTCCTGTGTTCCAAATAACATCACTGACTATAGATTTCATATCATCTGGCACACCAATTTGACTAAAATCACAAAAAATCGATTTATTATTTTGTGCTACAATACAAGTTTGACCTGATAATCCATTATAAAAATAATCATTTAAAACTGTTTTCATTTTAGAAACTGACCATTCATTTACTCCATAACCGCTATTAACAGTTGATTCTGATGAATCCCAACTCCATGGTCCAATCGTTTCATTTCGAATGAGTTTTATTCTTGTTTCTTTAACACCACTGCCATTATCTATATTATTCATAACCCCTATCATAC
The DNA here is from genome assembly GCA_949280095.1 of uncultured Bacilli bacterium. Lineage (GTDB taxonomy): Bacteria > Bacillota_I > Bacilli_A > RF39 > UBA660 > MGBC108787. The sequence goes on along the minus strand of CASDHD010000019.1, from coordinate 10,577 downwards.
GCCATAGGATTTTATCTCCACTAGAATGCGCCTTTTCGCAAGTATAAGTGGATGTAATTCCATTCGTTGTTTTAAACGTTTCACATTCTTCTTGACTCGTTAAATTTAATCCATAATATCCATAACTACCTGAGTTAATATCATAAATATCCGTTTGGTAAGTATCTCCAAACCATACATAATTATCAGGATTGGCTCCAATGTATCTTAAATTATTATCTGCTGTTTCGTCATAAACTAACTCTTCACTAGTACTTGCTAGTTTTGTAATATAATCCGTTGCTAGTTTTGTTTCTTTATAACTTGCGATGATTGTTATTTTCCCTTGAAAACTTGCGTTCATTACCTCATCAATGGCTGGGGTTGCTTCGTCTATCCAAAGTCTTACATTGAATATTTTTGTTTCTTTTGATTTTAACGTTCCTGTATATAATTTATAAGCATCTATTACATTTTCTAGTGTTGGACTGGTTTCTAAGCTTGTATTTGTTTCTTTATCTAATTTTGTTGTAATAAGAGTTGTTTCATTTTCACTTAAATTCGTTTTTATATATTTATTTGGAAAAGCTTTAACATTGCTACCTTGTTTTATTGTTTCTAAATTGATTTGGAAAGAGGCTCTTGCATCACATACATTTTCTAAGGTAAAGGTATATGGAGTCAACTCCATTCCTTCACTATCTTCCATTGGATATGCTTTCTCTAAGGTAATTGGATTTTTATCTGTAAAATTGATTTTAAAACAATCTGTTACGACAATACTCGTTCCTTCCTGCGTTATTGTAAGGTTCCATAACGCATAGCTTATTCCTAATATTGCGACAACTAAAAAAAGTATTAGAATTACAATAATTATTGGCGTTTTTCTATTCTTTTCCATCTTTATTTTCTCCTAATATTAGGATAACATTTTTACCCCCCCCCCGTCAATGGATTTTTAGGTGGAAAATATAATAAAAGAAGAATTGCTTACAATGTTCTTTGTAATAACTCTTCTTCTTTTTGCATTTTGAATTCTTGCATGATTGGATAAAATAAAGACAAAACTACTTCCTCAGTCATCCATTCTGTATCCATTTGATTAAAAATACGTTTCTTTAAAAATGCCGTTTGTAATTGTAAACTTTCCTCAAAAGTAAAATATTCTAAAGCATCCACAAGTAAAAAAGGTAACATTTCCATGGAAGCTGTCTCTACAACCTCCATATATGCTGACATTTTATTCTGACGCATAAAAAGAACTTTCATTAAATAATCATTTAAATCAACATCCAAGTATCTTTTCATATCAATTCCATTTAAAAAGTTTAAGTCTTCTTGAAATTTAATAGATTTTTCAATATCCAAAAGAGAGATTTCAAATGCTAATAGTTCTCTACCAACATAATTATTTCCTTCATATTCTCCAAGCCCATATGCTGCCTTTTCATAGAATTTAATATTTTCATTCTGAATTTTGTTATAAATAATTTGTGCTACTTTCTTCAGCTCAACTGTTTCCACAAAATCTTCCTTTCTTTGGTAGAACTATCCTACCACAAAAAGAAAAAAAGCACAATTTATTATATTGCACTTTTCATCATTATTTTAAAAATTCTTTTTAAATTTTCTTTTTTATCATGATTCATTCCTACAAAATTAATATGCATCTGATATCCGCTATCTAGACTAAACAACATCTCTACTTTCCCTACTAAATAATTAATTGCACTCGTAGAAATTGACTTATAAGGAACTACATGTACTTTTTTATAATGTACTCCTAAAACATCTCTATCAAAAAGAAGCATTTTTTTATCAGTAAATAAAACAAAATCTTTACTATTTTTATAAGCCAATAAGATTGTTTCGTTTTCCTCTACATATTCTTTTGTATATTCAGGTAATAAACTAATATCTAGGATTTCTTCTTTAAAATCAAAATATTTGGTTAATTCCTTAAACTTCATGTATGCCATTTGTTACACCTCAAACTACTTGAAAAATATTTCAGATTATTCCGTTTCTGCTTTTACATGGTGCATTGTAAATCCATGATAATTGCCTTCTTTATCATAAACGATAAAAATATACACCGCATTATCTACTTCTATAGTATATTCTGTTTCATAAGTTACGTCTCTATCTCCAGTATTCCAGTTATAAACAATCATATGATCATAATTTGGATCATTAATTACAATCGTATTAGTAGAAAATGAACCATTTTCTTCAAAGACAAAACTTGGTAATGTCACTCCTGGATTAGAACCCCCAGGATTGTTGCCTTCTCCAGTACTACCAGAACCAGTATTACTACCAGAGCCATTATTGCTTCCAGAATCAGTATTATTACCACCACTATTTCCTGGATTTGACGTAGAACCAGATGAACTACCACCAGTGTTTGTACCTGTTCCAGTATTACCAGAACCAGTATTACTTCCAGAACCTGTATTATTACCACCAGTATTTCCATTAGAACCTGTATTTCCTGGTGGAACATATCCTGGATTATTACTGTTGTTATTACCACTATTGTTACCAGAAACGTTTGAACCTGTTCCATTATTCTCGTTACCAGGAACAGAATTTACTACATTCCCTACAGTAGAACCATTCTCATTTGCTGTTCCATTTGAAGCATTTGCAATAATTTGCTCCAAAATTTGAGTTTCATTATCAGGAACATTCATATTGTCCAAATCTTCAATATTTAAATCAGCTTGATTAATAACAACATCAATATTTCCATTCGTATTATTTTCCTTATTCTGTTGGTTATTTTCTGAATCCACAGAATGATTTGAATTCAAAGTGTCTTTAGAAGAATCTAAACTCGGATTAGCAAAAACATAAGACCCTGTTCCAATAACTAGAGCAATTATTAAAAGAATTGCCCACTTTTTCTTCCCCGTATTCATATTCTCTAGCCTCCAACTAGTATAATCATTATATATTGTTTTTCTATAAATTGTCAATCAAATTTCGAAAATGTAAAAAACTATAATGAAATACACTATAGTTTATTCAATATTTTAATTAAAATAACTTTATTTTATTTAAAGGCCAAAAACGCAAAGAGATTTTACCATTAATTTCTTCTTTTGAAATTAACCCAATATCCCTACCATCTAAAGAGTCCACACGGTTATCACCTAACACCAAATACATATTATCTGGAATAACAGAATAACCAATATCTTCTAGAGAAAAATCTGCATATTGCAAATCTTGAGATAAATAAGCTTCTTTATATTCTTCATTATTGATATAAACAACACTATTCCTAATCGAAACAGTATCTCCAGGTAAGCCAATCACTCTTTTAATTAAATACTTCGTATCTGCATAATCTAAAGAAATAATATCTCCTCTTTTCACATCAGATAATCGATATTTCAATTTATTAAGCAACAATATTTCTCCACTTTGTAAGGTAGGAGACATTGAATTTCCCACAACTTGCGTAATTGAAATGACATAAATAAACAAAAATAAAACAACAGCGATAAACGCTATCATTTTAATACTATCTTTTAAAAATTCTTTTATTTCTAACCAATCCATAAAACATAACTCCAATCAAAAGAACTTTTAATCAACCAAAAATTTAAAATTTTCTATACTGCTTCAGCTTGGTCTAACGTAATTGTGATAGACAGACTTACTACCACTGGATCAGTTGTAGCTTTCTCTGTAGCATTCTTCCCTATAGCTGTATCTACTTGGTTATTAGCATCATTAGTTTCAAATTCCCAATACCACCAAATCGTATGAACAGCATCATAATCTTTATTTGTTGCACCATGCACCATTGAATTTTCGTTAAAATAACTAGATAAAACTGTATTAAGGCCATCAATTGTCGGTTAATAAAGCACTGTGTTATGCACAACCTACACCATCTAAACAAAATTTAATTTGCCCATTCGTACCATCTACACCAGTAGCTTTAACGTTAGAAATACGAAATTTAACATCTGATAAATTCTTTATTTTAAATTTATATTCCCCAGAAGTTCCTGGAGCCACATATCCATCACTTACCGCCATATTTTTCTTATCGCTTACATAAATACAATCAGAAGGATCAGTTCCATCCACAACACATTTATACATATTTGAAACAGCAGGATCATAACTCATAATACTAGATTCGCTAAACAAATCCACATTATTTTCTACATCAAACTCCCATTTAGCTATAGTAGCAGTAGATGTAACAGCAGCAAATTCTTCTGTATACTTTGCATAAGTAGAACTTATCAAATAAGAAGAAACCAATGCCATAAATCCTAAAACTAATACTGTAACTGAAATTGCTGTTTTTTTCTTCTTCATACACAAAACTCCTTGATGTAATTTTATTCAAATTCATATTAAATTTATTACTACTTACTATTGTACTACATTTCATTTTTTTTGCAAATCATTTTTTAAACCATTTACAAATATTTACATAATTTTAATGAAACAGCATAAAGCAAACTTTATACATCCCTTTTTGGAATTCATAGATAGCAACAACTGTATCCTTATACTTCATGAACAAAAACGGATCATTTCTGTCAATTTGTAATGAAACGCCATTTTTTACTTTAAAATACTCATCATCATTTAATTCATAACATGGATACGAAAAAGCAGATTGAATATCTAATAATTTGTATTCTTTTCTTTTTATCTCTTCTAAAGTAAACGAATCTTCAATTTTAAATTTACCTTGTTTAGTACGAATTAAAGAAGACATCGTACCTATAACACCTAATTTTTCACATATATCCCGAATTAAACTACGTATATAAGTGCCTTTAGAAACAACTGTACGAAATTTAATCTCTTCATTGGTACATTCCAATAATTCAATTTCATAAATTTCAATTTCTCTTTTGGGTAAAGATATTTCTTCTCCATCTCTTGCATACTCATACAATTTTTTTCCCTTCACTTTAACAGCAGCATATTTGGGAACCTCTTGGATACTACGACCTAGAAAAGAATTCAATGTGTTGATAACCACATCTTTATCCACATTTATATTGGATTCTTGTTCTAAACAATTTCCCGTAATATCTAAAGTATCCGTTTTTATACCTAATTTAATAGTAGCTATATATTCTTTGTTATAACAAGTTATTTTATCTACTAGCTTTGTATATCTTCCAATACAAACGACCAAAACGCCAGTAGCAATTGGATCAAGTGTCCCAGTATGTCCGATTTTCTTTGTATGAAACTCTTTATTTAAAACATTGATAACATCCCTACTCGTATAACCATTTGGCTTGTTGATAACCACTATGCCATTCATTTTTTCATTATCCATTTTAACTTTCCTCAAAAAAAGAATTATTTTTCTTCATGAATTTCTTTAATAATTCTTTCAATATTGTTTGCATAACCTATCGATTCATCGTATAAAAATTTCAATTTTGGAGTATTTCGAAGATTCATTTTCTCTGCTAGCTCTTTACGAATAAAAGCAGAAGCTTCTTCCATTTCTCGCTCCAGGTTCTTATGAGACATCGTTGTAATTAAACTCGTAAAATAGACTTTGGCAAAAGACAAATCATTAGCAACATCTACACCTGTAATTGTAATATTCTTTAAAAGTTCATCTCTTGCCTCTTCTAATAAAATTTCACTAATTACTCTTACCATTTCAGATGCGATACGTTTTGTTTTTACACTCATCTTTTAACCTCAACCATTTCGTAAGATTTAATCATATCTCCTTCTTTAATATCGCTAAAATTCTCTAAGGTAATACCACATTCAAATCCTTTTTTTACTTCTTTTACAACATCTTTTTCTCTTTGGACAGAGGCAATCTTACCTTCATAAATCACAATGCCATCACGTACAAGTCTAGCTAAACTGCCATTTTTTACAGTACCATCTGTTACGTAAGAACCTGCAATATTTCCCACTTTAGAAAACTTAAAGATTTTACGAATAGTTGCTTCACCAAGTTCATGTTCTTCAAATTCAGGATCTAACATACCTTTCATGGCAAGTTCCATTTCTTCTACTACTTTATAAATAATCGTATAAAGACGAATATCTACATTATATTCTTTGGCTATTTCTTTCGTCATACTAGAAGGGCTTACATTAAAACCAATAATAATAGCATTACTTGCGTTAGCTAGAACTACATCGCTTTCCGTAATTGTTCCAATTCCACTACGAGTAACTTTAACTTTTACTGATTCAACATCTATTTTTTCTAAAGCATTACGAACTGCTTCTTCGCTTCCTCTTACATCCGTTTTTAATACAACATTAATTTCCTTTTGTCCTGCACTAATTTTACTAAATAAATCATCTAATGAAAGTGTTGTCTTATTTAGTTTAGCTTCCCTTTCATGGCTGGCACGCTTACTGGCTATTGACTTAGCTTCACTTTCTGTTTCAAACGCCATAAACCTATCTCCTGCACTTGGGTTATCAGATAGACCAGTAATTTCAACAGGAGTAGAAGGTCCAGACTCAACAATTGATTCTCCTAAATCATTTTTCATTGTACGAATTTTTCCAAAACAAGTACCAACAACAACTGGGTCTCCTAAACGAAGTGTTCCATTTTGAATAAGCAGGGAAGCAACTCCTCCAATATTTTTATCAAGTCTACTTTCAATGACAGAACCAACAGCATAACGATTTGGGTTTGCTTTAAAATCACTAACCTCACTAATTGTTTGAACTGTTTCAAGAAGTAAATCAATACCTTCACCAGTAACAGCAGAAATATCAACAAATGGATAATCTCCACCCCATTCTTCTGGCGTGATACCTGCTTCGCTCATTTCCTGGCGAATTCTTTCTTTATTCGCTTCTGGCTTATCAATTTTGTTAACGGCAACTATAATAGGTACATTCGCTGCTTTAGCATGATCGATAGCTTCTTTTGTTTGAGGCATAACTCCATCATCTGCTGCAACAATAATAATAACAATATCGGTTACACTGGCACCTCGAGCTCTCATTTCAGTAAAAGCTGCGTGACCTGGGGTATCAATAAATGTAATCTTACTTCCGTTATGTTCTACTTGATAAGCCCCTATATGTTGAGTTATTCCACCAAACTCACTTTCTGTGACTTTAGAATGTCTAATATAATCAAGTAAACTTGTTTTCCCATGATCAACATGTCCCATAATTGTTACAACTGGAGGACGTTTTACTAAGTCTTCCTCATTGTCTGTAATTTCATATTCTTCAAAATTTGCTACATTTTGAGTTTCTTCTTTTTTCAATGTCTTTTCATAATCAACAGCAATTAAAGAAGCATTGTCAAAATCAACTGTTTGATTGACACTCACCATTAAACCAAGTGTCATTAATTTCTTAATGATATCATTAGGGTTTACATCAAGTTCTTCTGCTAAATCCTTAACAGTCATATTTTCTTTGTAAAGAATAACTTTTTCATCAGCACTATTTGTCATTAACTTTTCTTTATGCTTATACATTTCTTTACGTTTATTCATGTATTCTTCTTTACTACTTTGAATTTGACTCTTTTTCTTTAATTTTTGTTTCTTTTCCGTATCGTTAATAGCTGCAATATGGCTACTTCCCATAATCTCTTCTACAACTTCATCAATATCATCATTATCCTCTAAAGTTGCTTCTGTGTCGGTACTAATTAAATTAATCGCATTATCTAAGATAATAACATCATCTTCACTAAGCTCATCACTTGCTTTTTTTACCTCAATCCCTAATTCTCCAGCTTTCTTTAACACTTCTGCAACAGATAAATCAACACTACTTGCATATTCTTCTACATTCATCATTTTAAATGCGCCTCCTTTTCTATCATTTGTAACATACTCTCGTATAATGTATCAGGTACACTCACTTCTAGTGCCTTATCTAACAATTTATTCTGTTTAGCTTTATTTATGACACTTGCATCTTTCTTTAAGTAAGCGCCTTTACCATTCTGGCGACCTGATGTATCTATAACAACTTCTCCATCTGGTGTTCTAACAATTCGCATTAGCTCTCTTTTTTCAAAGCGTTCCCTTGTTACTACACACATTCTTAAAGGTATTTTTTTTTGTTTCAAAGAAATCACTTCCTTTTTATCTATTCCTCTTTATTTCCCTCTTCATTTAATTGAGACAAAGTCTTCACTTCAATTCTATATTTTGTAAGACGACTAGCTAATTTAATATTGCTTCCTTTTTTACCAATAGCAAGACTTAAATTATCATCATTTACAATTGCAAGCGCTTCTCTTTTTACTGGGTCTGTAATATTGACGATTACATCTTTAGCAGGACTAAGAGCATTTTTAATAAAATCTGCTGGATCTTCACTATATAGAACTAAATCTACACGTTCTCCATTTAATTCTTTTAAAATACTACCAATTCTACTTCCACCATTACCAATACATGCTCCAATAGGATCTACCTTTTCATTCGTAGAATATACGGCAACTTTACTACGAATCCCTGCTTCTCTTACACAAGCATATAACTCTATAGTTCCATCTACAAGTTCTGGAATTTCAGTTTCAAACAAACGTCTTACAAAACCATAATGTTTTCTACTTAATAAAATTAAAGGTCCTTTCGTTGTTGATTCAACTTTGGTAATATAAACTTTAATACTAGAACCCATTTTTACTTCTTCACCTGGTATCATTTCACCTTTTGGTAAAATTCCTCGAGTTCTTCCTAAATCAACATAATAGTTTCTCGCATCTTCCATAGCAAGAAGACCTACCATCATTTCGCCTTCTTTTCCTTCAAATTCACTAATAATACTATTTCTTTCAGCTTCACGAATTTTTTGATTAATTACTTGTTTTGCTGTAGATGTTGCAACACGACCAAAATCTTTTGGAGTCACTTCTTTTTCGATTGTTTCTCCGACTTGTATACCAGGAACTAATTCTTGGGCATCCTCAAGTAAAATTTGAGCATCTTCATTAATTTCTGGTGGAATACGGGTTATATTTCCTTCTTCATCCACACTTTCTGAACCATCATCATAGTCTTCTACAACAACATAATAAGAGATAACTTTAATTTCTCCAGTCTCACGATTGATATCAACTTTTACATTCGTTTTTGAGTCAAAATTTTTCTTATAAGCAGTAGTAAGTGCCATTTCCATTGCTTCTAATACTACTTCACGGCTAATATTCTTCTCTTCCACAATGCTATCTAATGCTTTCAAAAATTCTTTTGCATTCATTACTCATTCCCTCTTTCTTTACTTAAAACATCTAGAATATATTCTTCTTCAATCAAATCCAATTTATCTAAAATAGGATTAATAAGATTCGTTGCTTTTACAATAGTATCCAAGTCAATCCCTCCAGATGCATCAAGAACAATTCGTAAGAAATTGTATTTACCTTCACGCTCAAAAGTAATACTATCAATAACTATTTCTTCTTTGTTTAAAACATCTGCTATATTCTCTTTTATTTTCTGTATAATGCTTTCCATATTCACCTCTACCATTTCAATAATAAAAGTGGGAATTTCTGCCCACTTAAATCTGTTAAAAGTATTTTATCATAAGTATTTCGAAAAAGAAAGCACAAATTCATGCCATTTTAAGCCCTTTTAGAATAATTAACTATTTTTTAAGAACTAATTTGTTCTTTCGAAAGTCCTGTACATCTTGAAATTAGATCAGCATCTAATCCTTCTAACTGCATTTTCTTTGCCGTTTCTATTGCTTGTTTCCTTGCACCCTCTTCTAATCCTTCTTTTAGCCCATCTTCTCTTGCAAATATTTTCTCCTCTGCAAGTTCTCTTTTTCTTTCTTCTTCATAATCATAGTAACCTATTAACTCTGGATCTGACGTTAAATCTTTTACAGTTCTCTTTGCAGCCATATACCTCTCATCTCCTTCATACTCTTCTCCCATTTCTTCTAAATCTGTTTTCTTTAGAAAACAAGCAAACTTCTGGATTTCTTTATCAATATTGTACTTGGTATTTGTTATATTCGCAAGCACTAAATGTATGGAAGTATACATTTCTGTTTCAATATGTCCCTCTTCATCTTGAATATTAAAACGTAATAATGGCTTATCCGTTTTAAAGTGATTAAAATCATCAATGTTTATTAAAATCACTTTCGGGTACTTGATAATATTTTCTTCCATTGTTTCGATTACTACAGAAAAAGCATACGCCATATTTTTATGAAAAATATTTCGTTGAAAGGTTTGATTCATTTCTACTATAATTCTTCTTTTATTTCCAAGCAAAATACTTAAATCTGTCATTTGCTTTTTATTGGAAATATTTCTTTTGGGAATTTCTTCTCCTCCAATATAAGTTCCTTTCTCTAATACTTCTTTTTCAATTCCTGTAACTCCGTGCAAGAAATCCACAACCAAACGACGATTATTTTTATGACACATCATAGCCTTAAAAAGAGCATCATTCATCAAATTTATATTTTTTAAATCCATACAAATTCACCTCTTGCATTCAAGATAACAGAAAGAAAAAGAAGTTTCAAATTGCAAATTTCCCAAATTTGATAAAGAAAAAAAGGAAATCTGCCTAGACAAATTTTCCTTTTTTACTTAGTCAATCTTCCAAATTCGTAAA
>CASDHD010000018.1 GCA_949280095.1 uncultured Bacilli bacterium | reverse complement strand
CGAGCAAACCCTTATTGTATCTAGGTTAGCTCGTTTTTGCTGCAAAAGTAAAGATTTAAAATTATACTATAAACAAAGCAAGAAAAAAAGTCCTATTTCTAAGACTTTACTTATGATTTTTAAAGATTATCTGAACACTATCCTATTAGAATATAAGTCATATTGGCTAACTAAGATGGCGCTTATCACTTACATACTATATCCTTGTCTTTGATAGTAAAATAAGTTGGCCTTTTCTTCCCTTTTTCATGATTTTGCATTAGATTTTCATCATTTACAACATCGAAATATTCATCTTTTATATGTTATAAATATCCAGTTTTAATTTCCATGTACATCATCTCCATAAATAATTTAATTTCATGAAGTAAAAGAAAACTACATCTTACGATAGAGCCGTTCTACATTTTCAACCAGGATCATTTATTAGTCGCACCATCCAGAAGCGAAAAACATTTTCACCACTTTTAAAGTTTAGTATATATTTATAGTATATTCAAATAAGCTTCTAATTATCAAATGATATTTTGTAATGATTATGCGAGTTAAGAACATATCATAATCATTTTTTATTTTGCTTGGTTCGCTTTTATATATAAATTTAACTTAACTGATGAATTATTCCACATCCAAGTTAATTATACCACAATATGATAATTAAAAATACCCAATTTCTATAAAAAGAAATTAGGTAAATTGACTTAAGGCTTCGTAAGTTTCTTAAATACCAATCAATATTATTATATGTACTATTTGCCTAAATTATACATTAGGATAACCCATGACTTTTAAAATAACCTTTGCATCAATCGATTTAATAGACTCTTTTAGTTTATTAAATTCCGTTTCAACTAACTTAATTAATTCTTCATAATCATCTTTATTTAAAATTTTTTCCATACATCTAATCAACATATATAAATTAGTTGAATTATTATTTACTTTATATGAACTATCTATTAATTTAAAACTCATAAAAAATTTGCTATGAAAAGAAAATAGTCTATCCGAATGTGCACAAATATTTCTTGCAAGTGTCATATTAACTAGAATTTGCTTTAATAATTTTGGTGATATATTAAACTTTTTTGCTATTTCATTTCTATCTGATTGTTTTAATAATCCATACCATCTACTTATTTGACCAAAAGATAATATTTTTTAATTACAACAAATGGAGGTATAAAACCATAAGTTTGATCATAATGCGTAATAGCTGGGTGCTTTCCTTTATTTTTATCAATTTCCACATTTATTGAATCAACTATATTATCAATATTAGTGTCATTTGCTAACTCATCAAAACTTTCTTTATTAAGATAATTCTCAAGGCCATAATTTTTGGCAAGTATATTACCCATTATACCTCTTATTTTCAATTCAAACTCTAAGGCATACTTCAAAAAGATAGTTCTTATATTTTTATCGAAGCTATATAAAGAATATATTTCATCAAAACGAACATTTTCAAAATATGTATTATCGCTTTTTTGAAATACATATTTATAGGTATTAATAACAGAATAATAAGAATAATTATCTATGATATTCAAAGCAATATTTTTATTATCAATAATAATGTTTTTACTTTCTAAATGCTCAATTAATTCTTCATTAGTTTTATATTCTTTCATATAGTATTTTCCCCTAAAATAAAAATTGACTCAGGGCTTCATAAGTTTCCTGAGTACCAATCAATACAAGTTTATCAAATATTAATCTTGTTGTCAATTAAATTTTGTTTATCCCTAAAATAAAGTTGAAAGTTCCCGCTTTTTAGAAAATGGGAAGTAAGTCTAAAAAATCAAATATAAGATGATATATAATATGCTTGTTACTTGAAGGATATGGCAATGCTGAGGAGCAACCAGAGCAGCAAGTAATGGTACGCGAAAAAGGAGCAAATACCTAGAAACTAAATGCTTCTTTTTGTTTTGTTCCTTTTTCGAAACCCATTGCAATTAAACCTCGGGGTTTGGGGCAGAGCCCCATTCATTTGAATCTTTTTGTAAATTTTTATAAAATAGACAACTATGGTTTGTTTGCCATTAAAGGAGTGAAAAAAATTATGGCAAATTATAGCCATCTTTGTAAAGAACAAAGAAATACTATAGAATATCTTTTAAATAAAGGTTATGATTTTACCTATATTGGTAATTCAATAAACGTAGATAGAACTACTATCTCAAAAGAAATACGAAGAAATCGAATAATTAAAAGTACTTTATACTTGTCAAACAGTGAAAGTGGCATTGATCGTGCTATAAAAGGTTGCAAAAGTCTTTCTAAACCTCCCTATTGCTGCAATCATTGTGAAAATAAAAATTCTTGTAGCAAACTTCATCTATACTACAATGCTAAAGAAGCCCAAAAACAATATGAAAATAATTTAATTAAAGCAAGAGAAGGCATTGATATTACACCTGAAGAAGTTGATATTATCAACAAAAACATTGTACCTTTAATAAAAGATAAAAAGCAAAGTGTAAATCAAATTTATATCAATCATTTAGATATCTTACCTCTTTCCAAAACAACATTTTATAAATATGTTAATGATAATGTAATTCTTTTATCCAATTTAGACTTACCCAGAAAAGTAAAATACAAAAAGAGAAAGAAAAATAAGAGCAAGCAAAATAAAAGAGATATAAATCTTCTTATAGGAAGAAGATTTGAAGATTATGCAGCTAGAACAGAAGTAGAAAAAAATCTTCATATATGGCAGTTAGACACTGTAATTGGTAAATCTACAGATAAGAAATGTTTAATGACTTTTCTTTTAGTTGAAACTAATTTTATGCTAATAAGATTGTTGGATAAAAAAGAGATCAAACACGTTGATCATGAATTTACCAATTTAAAAAATACTCTAGGAATAGCTCTGTATAAAAAGATGATTAATATTATATTGACTGACAATGGTGTCGAATTTTATGACCCTATTCATATGATATGATTTTCTTGCAAACCGCTCCTTGTCCTACTTCCAAATACTAAATTATAAAAATATAAAAATGAAATAAAACTAGATTCGCCTTCACTTAAAGTTTTTGATGCATCTGTATTATCATGCCTTACTATTGAGTAAGTTAGATGATCAGAATTTTCAATTAATTTAATTTTTACTATTTCTTTCATTTATTTACTCTTTCATTTGAAAATTTAATTTATCTGCAAGTTCGTCTTGAGTTATTTGTCTAAATTGCCTTACAAAGACATTTCTAGAACCCTGTGATAAATCTTTTAATCTTGGCTTCAAATACATTAATAGCATTTTTTTACCTCCTTTTTCTTGTCGCATATAATTAATTTTTCATACAAAAAAAGACTAAGATACTCGACATAATAGTAATCTTAGTCTAATTTAGATATAAATATCAACTATAATTGGTTCTTTTAACCTTGCATTTTTACATTCTGGTATTTTCTCTGAATATCTCAGAATGTCGTTTTTTGTAATGATTATGCGAGTTAAGAACATATCATAATCATTTTTTATTTTGCCTGGTTCGCTTTTATAGACGCTTGTGCTGCTGCCAGACGTGCAATCGGCACTCTAAATGGTGAACAAGATACATAATCAAGTCCCACTGTTTCACAGAATTCAATGGTTGCTGGATCTCCTCCATGTTCCCCACAAATACCTAAATGAATATCGCTTCTTGTACTTCTTCCTTTTTCGGCAGCCATACGAACTAGTGCACCTACACCTGCTTCATCAATTCTTGCAAATGGATCACTTTCAAAAATACCTTTGCTGTAGTAATCATTTAAGAATTTACCAGCATCATCACGACTAAAACCAAAGGTCATTTGAGTTAAATCATTGGTTCCAAATGAGAAGAACTCAGCTTCTTGTGCAATTACATCTGCTAAAAGTGCTGCTCTTGGAATTTCTATCATTGTACCTACTTTGTAGTTAAGAGATACACCAGATACTCGAATAATTTCATCTGCTGTTTCGCAAACGACATTTTTTACATATTTAAGCTCATTAATATCTCCAACTAATGGTATCATAATTTCTGGTTCTACACTCAAGCCTTCTTTATTCACGTTAATTGCTGCTTCAATAACAGCTCTTGTTTGCATTTTGGCAATTTCTGGATAAGTAATAGCAAGACGACATCCACGATGTCCCATCATTGGGTTAAATTCTTTTAAAGATTCGATTCTTGTTTTTAAACTTTCAAATGGCATATTTAGAGAATCTGCAAGACTTTTAATTTCATCATCTTCTTTTGGCAAGAATTCATGTAAAGGTGGATCTAGATAACGAATTACTACTTGATAAGGTGCCATAGCACGATATAGTTCTTCAAAATCATTTCTTTGGTATGGCAAAATTTTCTCTAGTGCTTCTTCTCTTTGTTCTAGAGTGTCTGCAGCAATCATTCTTCTAAAGTTAAAAATTCTTTCACTTTCAAAAAACATGTGTTCTGTACGGCATAATCCAATTCCTTCTGCTCCAAATTTTTTAGCTTGTTCTGCATCTCTTGGAGTATCTGCATTTGTTCTAATTTTCATTCTTCTTGCTTTGTCTGCCCAAGTCATGAACGTTTCGAAATCTCCGCTAATTGATGGTTCTACACTTTCTAATATTCCGTTGTAGACAGCACCTGTTGAACCATCTAGAGATATTTCATCACCTTCTTTTAATACTAAACCATCTTTTGTAGTCAAGGTTTTAGCAGCTTCGTCGATTTTCAACTCTCCGCATCCACTAACACAACAACGGCCCATTCCGCGAGCAACAACTGCTGCATGGCTAGTCATACCTCCACGAATAGTTAATATCCCTTTAGCATGGTTCATTCCTTCAATATCTTCTGGACTTGTTTCAAGTCGAACTAGTATTGTATCTTCTCCTTTTTTGGAAGCTTCGATTACGTCTTCAGCTGTAAAATATATCTTACCTGCTCCAGCTCCTGGGCTTGCTGCAAGACCATTTGCAATAACTTCGCCATTTTTTAAGGCATCGATTGAGAATGTTGGATGAAGTAATGCATCTAATTGTTTTGGTTCTACTTTAAGTAGTGCTTCTTCTTCTGTAATCATGCCTTCATTTACCAAATCAACAGCGACTTTTAATGCTGCTGCAGCTGTACGTTTACCATTTCTTGTTTGTAACATGAATAATTTACCATTTTCAATTGTAAATTCCATATCTTGCATATCTTTATAATGGTTTTCTAATTTGCTTGCAATTTCTACAAATTCTTTATACACTTCTGGCATATCGGTTTCTAGTTTACTAATTGGTTCTGGTGTACGAATACCTGCTACAACGTCTTCTCCTTGAGCATTGATTAAGTATTCACCATATAATTTCTTTTCTCCAGTTGCTGGATTACGTGTGAATGCAACTCCTGTTCCTGAATTATTTCCACGATTTCCATAGACCATTTCTTGTACGTTTACTGCTGTCCCCCAACTAGATGGTATATCGTTCATTCTACGATAGTAAATGGCTCTATCATTGTTCCAACTTCTAAATACTGCTGTTACTGCTTCGATAAGTTGTACTTTTGGATCTTGGGGAAAGTCTTCACCTGCTATCTCTTTATAAATATTTTTGAAATCATTGGTAATTTCAACCATATCTACATCCGTTAATTCTGTGTCGTATTTAACACCTTTCTTTTCTTTTACTTCGTCTAAATGTCTTTCAAAAGAACTTTTCGGATAACCTTTTACTACGTCAGCAAACATTTGAATAAATCTTCTATACGAATCATATACGAAACGTTTGTTTTCCGTTGCTTCTGTAAAACCAACTGCTACCTCATCATTTAAACCTAAATTTAAAACTGTATCCATCATTCCAGGCATACTTGCTCTTGCACCACTTCGTACACTTACGAGTAATGGATTTGTAGCATCACCGAAAGTCTTGCCAGTAAGTTTTTCTAGTTCTGCTACTTTGTTTAAGATTTCATTTGTGATTTCTTCACTAATGTTTTCTTTGTTTTCATAATAATTGGTGCATGCCTCTGTTGTAATTGTAAATCCTCTTGGAACAGGCATTCCAATGTTTGTCATTTCTGCTAGATTTGCTCCTTTACCACCTAGCAAATTTCGCATGTCCTTGTTTCCTTCACTAAACAAATATACATATTTTGCCATTTTCATTTCCTCCTTTAATGGTTTCTTATATTATAACAGTAGAAAAAAAATACGACAACGAATCGCCGTATTTTTGACAAAAAATGTACATTTTCCATTTAATTTAACTACTTCTTTAGGAAGCTCTTCTTCTACGTTTCCACTTGCAAATTTACTCGCATTTTTTAATAACAAAATCACTTTCTATAGTCCTTATGTGTTTCTAAATAGACTTGCCTTAGTCTTTCGTTAGAAACATGAGTATAAATTTGAGTTGTAGATAAACTAGAATGTCCTAACAACTCTTGCACACTTCTTAAATCAGCATCATTGTTTAAAAGATGAGTGGCAAACGTATGACGTAAGGTGTGCGGTGTTACATTGTTTTTTAGTTCTGTAATTTTCATAATTTTTTTAATAATCTGGGCAATTCTTCTCGTAGTTAGAGCTCCACTTTCTTTTGATACTAAAAGATATTCACTGTTTTTATTTCCTAGAATGGTTTCTCTATCTTTTAAATATTCTTGTAGCGTATCTAGAGTATAATCTCCAAAAAAGACAATTCTTTCCTTAGACCCTTTTCCCAGTACTCTAATCTTTTTTTCACTTAAATCAATATTTTTTAATTTTATATTGGCGAGTTCTATAACACGACACCCTGTATCATAAAGAAGTTCAATAATAAGCAAATCTCTTGTAGTATAAATTGTTTTTTTATAGTGTTCATCTTTGGTAAAATCGAGAAGTTTTAGCATATCAAGTTCACTTACGTAATTAGGCAACTTTTTTTCTAATTTTGGATTTTTGATACTTGCAAAAATATTTTTTTCTAATACTCCCTTATTTACCAAATAACGATAAAAACTACGGATTGAGCTCACATTTTTAGCAATACTTCGATTTTTGTATTTCATTTTGTCTAAATGTTTTAAATAGGTTCTTGCTTCTTCTTTTGTAATTTTTTTGTAACTGATTTGTTCTAAGTTTAAAAATTCTTGGTATTTTAAAAGCTCTATTTCATATGATTTTATTGTATTTTCACTATAGTTCAGTTCTGTTTTTAAATAAGTTAAATATTGCTCTATTTCCGTTTTCATTTAACGCCCAAGTCCATTTTCTTCTTCATGGATTTCGTGATAATCAGGTTCATAGTTTCGCGTTTTTGATTTTCCGAGTTTTTGACAAAATACCTTATATTCTTTTGCATACTTTTTTTGTAATAATAAATTCTTCTTATCATATCCGTCCAGTTCTCTATCGTAATCACCACTATTTAATTGTCTATTATATCTTTCTTCTTGATTTATGGCATCTTGATTACTAAAATAACCCATAATAAACACCTACCTTCATACTTTTATTATGTTCTAAAAACACGAAAAAAGCAAGAGACTTTACTCTTCCTTTTCATATTCACAATTAGAACATACGACTTTATCTTTTTTTTCTACTAATAAACTGCCACAATTTGGACATTTTTCTCCTGTTGGTTTGTACCAAGAAGCAAAATCACATTTTGGATAATTCGTACATCCATAGAAAAATTTACCTTTGCGTGTTCTTTTGACTACAATCTTGCCATCACATTTTGGACAATCGGCAAGTTCTTCTATTTCTCTTTCTTCTTTTTTTATATATTTACAAGTTGGATAGTTCGAGCATGCGGTAAAGCGGCCATATTTTCCGTTACGGATAACCAAATCACTTCCACATTCAGGACATACTTCTCCTGTTTTTTCAGCCTCTTTTTTCTCCATTTTATCGAAAGCTTCTTCTACACATGGTTCAAATTTGTCATAAAATTCGCGTAGGACTTTTACATTGTCCGCTTCTTCGTCTGCTATTTTATCTAAATCCGTCTCCATAGCGCTTGTATATTCAACATTGACAATATCACTAAAGAATTCTTGTAATTTATCTGTCGTTTCAATACCAATTTCTGTTGGTATCATTTTTTTATCTTCTAAAACCACATACCCACGTTCTTTAATGGTTGTAACAATAGTAGCATAAGTACTAGGTCTACCTATTCCTAAGTTTTCCATCTCTTTAATTAAACTACTTTCTGTGTATCTTGGAAGTGGCTTTGTAAAATGTTGTTCTTTTGTGATAGCATTTGCAATAATGGTATTGCTTTTATAATTTTGAAAGTCAGGTAAAAGCGTATCTTTTTGATCTTCATAAGCTGCATAGACTTTTAAATATCCATCAAATTTTAAAACACTACCTGTGGTTTTAAACGTATAACCATTATTTTCTAAAATAACAGAAGTTGTTAAGAAGTTAGCGTTTGCCATCAGAGATGCTAAAGCACGAACATAAATTAAATTATATAATTTGTATTCATCGGGAGTTAGATATTTTTTCATAGATTCTGGTGTACGCATGATGCTTGTTGGACGGATACCTTCATGGGCATCTTGCATATTTTTGTCTTTTTTTCCAACTTTTACGCTTCCAATGTATTCAGGTCCATAGTTTTTCTTAATGTAGTCATATGTTTCTGCAACGAATGCGCTAGATACACGCTCTGAATCAGTACGCATGTAAGTAATTAAACCAACAGTCTCACTTCCTATATTAATTCCTTCGTATAATTTTTGAGCAACACGCATGGTTTTAGATGGTGCAAAATTAATACGATTTGCAGCCATTCTTTGTAAGGTCGAGGTTTTAAATACAGGTTTTGCATATTTTGCTGTATCTGTTTGTTTAACATCTTCTAATTTAAAAGCGTTTGATAATTGGTCTAATATTTCCTGGGCTTCGACTTCACTTTTAATCTCTACTTTTTTACCATGATACTTTTCTAAATCGGCTACAAAGTCTTTAAAATCGGCATGAATGGTCCAATATTCAACGGGCACGAAGGCTTCTATTTCGCGTTCACGATCTACGATTAGTTTTAAAGCAACACTTTGCACTCTTCCTGCACTTTTTCCACCAGTTTTAGATTGCATAAGTTTACTTAATCGAAACCCAATAATACGATCTAAAATTCTTCTTGTTTCTTGACTTTTTACTAGATTGTCATCAATTTTACGAGGATGGTTAATCGCATCAATAACAACGTCTTTTGTTATTTCGTTAAAAACCACACGACTATAGTTATCGGTGATATCTAATGTATCTTTTAAGTGCCAAGAAATAGCTTCTCCTTCACGGTCAGGGTCGGTAGCAAGATAAACAAACTCACTATTTTTTACATCTTTTTTTAAAGCATTAATATCTTTTGATTTTCCTTTGATAGGAATATAGTTTGGTTTGAAATCATTTTCGACATCTACACCCAGTCCAAATTTTCCACTGGTTGCTAAGTCTCTTATATGCCCTTTACTGGATACTACCTTGTAATCACTGCCTAAATATTTTTCAATTGTTTTACTTTTGGCTGGAGATTCTACAATTACTAGTTTTTTCATAGTTTTCCTTTCTAATTTACCTCTTCATCTGTTTCTGGCGTATCTATTTGTTGGTATTTACTTAAGCCATTACTTAAATATTCAAAATAATTACTTGTTATAGCTAAGTTGCTCATTTTTATCATATTACTTATTTCTTTATTGAAAGCGACAATTTCTTCATTACTATATGTTTTTTCCCCAAAATAATTTATTTTTCCTGTTGTTGAATTATAGTATGCAACTTCATTTTCCCAAGAACCATCTGCAAATATAACTCTATTTTTGTAAGAAACACCATAATTCTCTGCTAGAATATCTTCTCCTACATACAAACGTGGATCATAATCCAAATTAAAGAGATTTGCAACTGTTGGTAATAAGTTTAAATAAGATGTATATTCCGTAAAATGATGCCCTTCTGTTGCACTATTGTAAATAACAAATGGAGTTTGTTCAATGTTGTTTCTTTCTAAAGCATCAGGAAGTACACTTTTTATATCGTTATCTTTTAATCCGTATGGATAATGATCTCCATACATCACGATAACCGTGTCATCTAAAATATCTTTTTCTTCTAATAGTTCTAAAAGTCTTGCTAGCGCTAAGTCTAACTCTTTTAATTTTGACATATAACGTTTTGTGGATGTAGAATAATTGGTATTTTTAAATAGATTTAAGTGTTTGTCCCCGTATTCACTCGATACATAATAGGGTTGATGAGAAGTTACAGTTGTCATCCAAGCCATAAAAGGTTCTGTGGTATCAATGTGTTCCATACTTTTTTCCATCAGAAGTATATCACTTGGCCATTCTTTATATTCTGAAGTATATGGTATTTTTAAATCTTTCACGCCGTAGAAAGCTCCACTTCCCATATTTTTATGAATCGTCGAACGAAAATAATAGGTTTCGTCATAGTTATGATAAGAAGATGTTTGATATCCAGCTTTATTAAATAATCCAAAAATACTTTCATCGTATTTATTATTTTTATACTGGTTTGCAGTACAAATGCGATTAATGCTAAATAAGCTTACCATTCCACTCATTTCATTATTTCCAGTTGCACAAGAATTTCTAGGAGAATAGTTATTTTCCCAACTAAATCCTTCTGTATACATTTTATAAAATGTTGGATAGTATTCAGGATTGATGAAAATTTCATTAACACTTTCCATCATAATAACAATTAAGTTTTTACCTTCAAATAAACCAGTGTATTCATTTTTATCAGCAATTTCCCGATTCATGAAATAACTGTTTAGGGTTTTATGATTATTATTTTTTGTTTCATTTTGTAATAAACTCCAAGCAGTGTCATCAATGATTCTTGTTTGATCAGTAATTTCTTCTGGATCATTTTTATTTTCTTTGAAATCGAATAATTCCACATCTTCTGTTTTAAATAATGTTGTTTTAATATCTAAAATTCCAAATACACTTGTCCCAAATTGGTTGACACTAATGTTTATGTTCTCAGGATTTTTAAATAAGGCTTTTGTGCTTTCTAACTGTAGTTCATTTTGCATAAATTTTAGTGTCAAGGTTTGATAATACATAACAGAAAGAAGAACAACACATCCTAGTGCTATAAGAGCACTTTTACGGTTTACACGTTTTGTAAATATACTCTTTTCTTCTTTGTATAAGGAAACAAAAATCTTTTTCTCTAAGAAACATTTATAGACGACATATAGAAGAAAAGGAATGGCCATAGTCCAAAAAATAGCATCAAATGAAGCAAAATAATCCTTTATATATTCGGTTACTGCACCAAGTTGACTACTAGTTCCAATGGAAATGTAGACACCAATAAAGTTTTCGAATCCTGCTTGACAGATAGTATAAGCAGTAATAATAAAGAAAACTATAATCTCTATAACTCGTCCTATACTTTCCTTCAAAAAACAAGTAATAATACTGATTACTAAAGCAATAATATTACAACTTAAGAATATTCTAAATATTGCCCAATCAAATACTGCCATGTTTGATAGTATTCTAAATAGTACTTCTAGTAGGAACATTGGGAGTAAAAATGCAATATAATTTTTAATTAGTTTGTTTTTCATGAATTTTTTCATCTACTTCTTCACCTTTCTCTATTAAATCACGAACTGGCTTGTATGTAAATCGATAATTTTTTAAAGGGCCATATTTTTCTAAACATTCTAAATGAAGTTTTGTTGGATACCCTTTGTGCTTATCAAAATGATATTCTGGATGTTTTTGATGCAATTCATACATCATTTCATCTCGTGTAACTTTTGCTATTACACTTGCAGCAGCAATGGATTCTGATAAAGCATCTCCATGAATAATGCTTGTTGAAGGTACATTTAAGTCTAATTTCATCGCATCGATTAAAACATGCTCAGGTTTTACATCTAAGTTGTTTATTGCTTCTATCATTGCTAGTTTGCTTGCTTCATAAATATTAATTTCATCGATTTTACTTGCTGAAACGATTCCTATTCCAATAGAAATGGCATCACGTTTTATTATCTCATAAAAAGTATTTCGTTTTTTCTCGCTTAGTTTTTTAGAATCTGTTAGACCTTCTAAATGATATTTTTTAGGAAGAATGACAGCTGCAGCAACAACTGGCCCTACAAGTGGTCCACGTCCTACTTCATCAACACCTGCTATTAATGTTATATTCTGTTTGTATAATTCTTTTTCATATTTTAGTAAATCTTCTTCCTTTTTTACCACTACGTTTCACCTCTTTTAACATTTTAACACAAAATTTAAAAAGAAATACGAAAAAGAATTGCTTTATCTATCAAATGTTATTCCTCTCACGTATTCCATTTTTATATCATTAAGAATTTTTTTACTTACACGGTCGTAATCTACTTCGCCATTTTTGATGGCACCCATATTTTTTCCAATTATTTCGTAAGCTTCTTGTAAATCATTGACATTATTTAGACTATATCTATCTTTTAGAATATTTGGGTAGTACTCGGCAAGGGTTTGTAAAATGTATACTGCAACATCATCGATTGGTAAAATTTCTTGTTTAATGCTTGTCATAGCTGCTAAATTAAGCGCTACTTTTTCTTCACTAAGTTTTGGCCATAGAATGCCTGGAGTATCTAAAAGAGAAATATGGTAAGATGTCTTTAACCATTTAACTTGTTTTGTTACGCCTGGATTGTTTCCTACATCTGCAACACGGCGATTGGCAAGTTTATTAATAAGTGTACTTTTTCCTACATTTGGAATTCCAATGACTAAAGCATGAATTTCTTTTTCTTTTAATCCTTTTTCTTCTCTTTTTATTTGAACCTCATTCATCATTTTATAAGTTTCTTCAATAATACGCTTATAATCATTATCATTATTTAAATCTACAAGTAATACTTTCGCCCCTAAGTTTTCATAGTAACTTATCCATTTTTGGGTTACTTTTATGTCACACAAATCTTTTTTGGTCATAATAAGAAGTTTGGGTTTGTTTCTTATTAAATCATAAATATCTTTTATTTTAGAAGAATATGGTATTCTTGCATCTACTAGTTCATACACAACATCAATTAGAGAATATTTTTCACTAATTAGTCTTCTCGTTTTGGCCATATGACCTGGGTACCAGTTTATATTTGCTTGATTTTGTCGATTATTGTTGTCCATTTTTATCACTTCCTATCTTCTATCACTCTTACTTTTATCCCAATAACTCCATATTTATCTTGTTCTTCTTTAGAATAATACTTTTCCATATCTTTAGGATTTGCTATATCATATTTGTCATATCCTATTGCTATTTTATCAAAATGTTTATATAATTCTTTAAAATTCGAATATTTATATAATCCCTCTATTTTAACTATAATTTTTTCTAAAGTTACTCTATTTGTAAATTCTATGAAGTCATTTTCTTTTAATAATTGTCTTTTTTCATCATTTAATCGTAATTCTATAGTTTTTGTTCCATTCTTTATAAGATTAAAGGGGTTATTATTTAAATTCATTCTATGTTTCATACTATTTCTCCATAACTCCTTATTATTTAATTTTCATAATCATAATCCCATAAGCTTAATTTACCATTTACTTCAATAGGATTTATTTTTTCAATGTTTTCTAATTTAAATCCATATCCATCCCAATCATTCGATGTTTTATTTATTACGCCTTTATATACTATTGGATCTTTTTTAGCTAATACATCTCTTAATCTATCATCAACTTTGACACAATCAGTAATTATTGCCTTTGTAATAATTTGACCAACTGGATATTCTAAATTTAAATGTTTGAATCTCTCCATTGCCTTTTTATCTATCCCTTTACCTGCATGAATTAATATATCTCCACAATATTTAGTTTTCCATGTTCTAAATTCATATTCTTTATAACCTTCTGCTATTAATGTTGCCCATGGTTGTTTAATTGTTATTGCTTTCATTTTACCTCCAATTAACTTTATCTGTATAAATTTTCCAATACTCTAGTTAAACAATCTTCTGCAGTTTTATCTGTATCTGAAAATCTAATTCTAACTAATTTACCATTCACTTTAAATATATATGGATTTTTTACTTTAGTCAAAAAATCTAATATTCTTTCATTACTAGGTTTTCTTCTATCTATTTTTATAGAACTTATTTCGTCTACATCATCTAGCGTTACATCTTCCAGTTTCATGCTTTTACATCTTTCTAATTTTTCTTTAATTTCTTCAATATTATATTTATCCATAAAATCACACTCCAAATTAATTATATATTCAAATGTAATTAATGGTAAATGTGTGAATTTACTCATTAACTTTACTCTCTATTTTTTGTTGTTCATTAACATATTGATAATTGAGTGCATTGTCTTTAGAAATAGCAGATTTTTTTGTTTCCTTTTCATATAAATCTCTAGCACCTTTAGCAACTCCTCCACCTCGTTTGGCAACTTTCAAATTTTCTTTTAAGCCTTGTGGATGTTCTTCTCTTGCGATATCTCGTGTTGCAATCTCTCCTATATTTGTAAGTGCAACTTCTATATCAGTCATATTATCTCTTAAAGATTCTTTTCTTAGCCCTTTTAATTCCTTGTATTCATTAGCTTTCATTCCAGACCATCCTTTATAAATTTCATTGGTTAGTAAAGCATATTCTATTGGTTTGTTTATGCCTCCTTCTTTCCAAATGTCCGTAAGTTTAAATCTATCTACTATTCCCATTAATCTAGCCTTAATCCATTCGTCTGTATAACCTTTATTACGATAATAATTTACTGCTCGATTTATTGCGATTTCAGGATCAAATACTTCATCAATTCTCTCACTACCAAGATTCGCTAACCATAATTTAAAAGGTTCTGCTTTTGGACTCGGAACTGATTCAATAAGTCGTAAAATTCCTTTTGTATCAAGTACATCCTGATTATAATATTTACCGTCACTTGATTTTAATTTCAGTTGACTACAATTTGTAGCCAACTCAGACTCCTCTTTTTTTAATCTCAATTTTAATACAGACCAATATTTTCTCGCATCATTACTTTCTGTCAATGCACTTACAACATCAACTACGCTAAAATAATAGTCTTCTTTTTCACTATCCCAAATACTTCTTATTTCCTTATCTTCAAATAGATTTGATATCGTCTCTAATTTATTCTTCAAATTAACACCTTCTTTCTCTTTTATTGAGGGATTTAAATGTCGTAATCACCTTTTGAATTCCTATAATAAAATTCATTAAATTTGCTATGATTTTATGATTTTTTAGTGATTTTTGCTTCTTTTTAGCCAAAATGTGTAAGATCTAAATTCGTGGAATCTCTGTATTTATAAGGCGTTGCTAAGGGGTTTAAATAAATCGTAATCAACCAGTTGATTGTCG
>CASDHD010000017.1 GCA_949280095.1 uncultured Bacilli bacterium | reverse complement strand
TATCTTCATTATCTAAGATTTGAATATCTAAACCAAGTGCTTGGAATTCTTTTATTAATACTCTAAATGATTCTGGTACACCTGCTTGGTTTACTGTTTTACCTTTTACTAAGGCTTCATATACTTTAACACGACCAACAACGTCGTCTGATTTAATGGTTAAAATTTCTTGAAGTACATGAGCTGCACCATAAGCATAAAGTGCCCAAACTTCCATTTCTCCAAATCTTTGTCCACCAAATTGAGCTTTACCTCCTAGTGGTTGTTGTGTTACTAAACTGTATGGTCCTGTTGCACGTGCATGTAATTTATCATCTACCATGTGGTGAAGTTTAACCATATACATGACACCAACATTAATACGATGTTCAAATGGCTCACCAGTTCGACCATTGATTAGTTCTACTTTTCCATCTTCATCCATTCCAGCACTCGCCATCTCTTCATGAATGTCAGAAAGATGTGCTCCATCAAATACTGGAGTTGCATATTTAACACCTAGTCGTTTTCCGGCCATTCCTAAATGAACTTCTAAGATTTGCCCAATGTTCATACGAGATGGCACACCTAATGGATTTAACATGATATCTACTGGAGTACCATCTGGTAAGTAAGGCATGTCTTCTTCTGGTAATACAAGAGAAATAACACCTTTGTTACCATGACGACCAGACATTTTATCTCCAACTTGGATTTTACGTTTTTGAATAATATATACACGAATAATTTTGAATACACCTGCTGGCATATCGTCACTATTTTCTTTTGTATAGACTTTAACATCATGAACAATACCATCTGCACCATGTTCTACTTTTAATGATGTATCTCGCACCTCACGAGTTTTTTCTCCAAAAATAGCGTGTAATAATTTTTCTTCGCTTGTTAATTCTTGCATTCCTTTAGGAGTTACTTTACCAACTAGAATGTCGCCTTCTTTAACTTCTGTACCAATTCTAACAATACCTTCGGCATCTAAGTTACGGCGTGCTTCTTCTCCAACATTTGGAATATCTCTTGTGATTTCTTCTGGTCCTAGTTTTGTATCACGACATTGAATTTCATAACGTTCAATGTGTAGGGATGTATAAACATCGTCTTTTACTAATCTTTCGTTTAAGATTACCGCATCTTCATAGTTGTATCCATTATAGGTCATGAATGCAACTGTCATGTTTTTGCCTAGTGCAAGTTCACCATTTTGAGTACTTGGTCCATCTGCGATTACTTGCCCTGCATGCACTTTATCCCCTTTTTTAACTAAAGGACGGTGATTTAAACTACTTGAAGCATTTGTTCTTTCAAAGTTTGCTAAATAGTAAGTTTCTTTAGCTTTTGTATTCTTAATGATAATTTTTAGGGCATCGGCATATTCTACAACACCATCTGTTTTTGACACAACTGTACTTCCTGAATATTTTGCTGCTACGTGTTCTACACCTGTACCAACAATTGGTGAATCACAGGTAAGTAGTGGCACTGCTTGACGTTGCATGTTGGCACCCATCAAAGTACGATTGGCGTCATCGTAATCCAAGAACGGAATACAGCTTGTTGTAATAGCAACTAATTGACTTGGAGCTACATCTACGAAGTTTACTTGTTCACGTTTACACATTACGTTATCCCCATTGATACGTACTAAAACTTCGTCCTCAAAAATGCGATTGTTATCGTCTAGTTTAACAGTTGCTTGCGAAATATAAAAATCTGCTTCTTCATCTGCAGTCATATAGACAATGTCATCCATTTGAACAACACCATCTACAACTTTACGATAAGGTGTGGTAATAAATCCATATTCGTTGATTTTAGCATATCCTGCTAAAGATGTAATAAGTCCGATGTTTTGACCTTCAGGTGATTCAATTGGACAAATACGTCCATAGTGACTGGCATTAACGTCACGAACATCCATTCCAGCACGATCTCTTGATAATCCACCAGGTCCTAAACTAGATAAACGTCTTTTATCGGTTAATTCTGCAATTGGGTTAATTTGATCCATAAATTTAGAAAGCTGAGATGAACCAAAGAATTCTTTTAATATTGCTGTAACAGGTCGAATGTTAATCAAAGATTTTGGGGTTACATTTTCTAATTCTTGGGTTGTCATTCTTTCGCGAATAACTCTTTCCATTCTTGACATACCTGTTTTAAATTGATTTTGAATTAATTCTCCTACTTGACGAACACGACGGTTTCCTAAATGGTCGATTTCATCATCTGTACCAAAGCCATCATGTAAATTTAAATAGTAAGAAATAGAAGCATAAATATCAGAAATCGTTAATCTTTTGATATCGATAGATTGGTCATTTCCAATAATTTTAACTACTTTTTCCGGATTTTGTTTGTTAAATACAAGAATTTCTTGTACGTTATCATATGTGTCTAATTCTTCATTAATAACAACTTTTTTTAGACCAAAACCATTTTTTAAGACTGGTTTTATTTTTTCTAAAACATCTTTAGTAACGACTTCACCTTTTTTAGCAATTACTGTTTTACCATCTTTAATATCTTCTGCTAAAGTAGCATTTAAAAGTCGATCTGCTACATTTAATTTTTTGTTAAATTTATAACGTCCAACTTTAGCAAGATCATAACGGAAATGATCGAAGAATCTTGTTACTAATTGGTTTTTAGCAGAATCCAAAGTAGCAGGTTCTCCTGGACGTAATTTTTCATAAATTTCAATAAGTGCTTCATCTGTATTTTTAGTACTATCTTTAAGTAGTGTATTTTCTAAATAGTCATTTTCTCCAAATACACTCTTAATATCTTCATCATTTGATAAGCCTAATGCTCTTAAGAATGTTGTAATTGGTACTTTCCTTGTACGATCAATACGAACATACATAACATCTCTAGCATCAAGTTCGTATTCTAGCCATGTACCACGATTTGGTATTACTTCTCCTGTAATAACACGACGTCCATTTTTATCAATTTCACGTTTGAAATAGATACTTGGACTTCTTACTAATTGAGAAACGATAACACGTTCTGCCCCATTTATAATAAATGTTCCAGCATCTGTCATTAAAGGCATGTCCCCTAAGAAGATTTCTTGTTCTTTTACTTCTCCAGTTTCATGAATAAAAACACGTGCTTGTACCTTTAGTGGTGCAGCATAGTTTACCATTCTTTCTTTTGATTCTTTTACTGAATATCTAGGCGTGTCAAAAGAATAGTCACCAAAGTCAATGGTCACATTACCTGTAAAACTCTCTACAGGAAATAATTCTTCAAATGTTTCCTTGATACCTTCTTCTAAGAACCAATTATATGATTTTTTTTGGATTTCCAACAAATCGGAAAGTTCCATAGTGTTTTTTGATTTTGAAAAGCTTCTTCTTTCTGAATAATCTCCGAATTTTTTTAGTTTATAAGCCACGATTTCACCCCATCTAATAGTTTTTTTCAAATAACCTAATTTCGCAAAAAAATTAACACGTCACCAATTTATAATTTTAGCAGTATTCTATTTTTATGTCAACTTTTTTTTGCTGACATAATATAAAATCCTTTTTCTTTTTTTTCAATGTTTATTTTATAGTTGTTTTCTAATTCTTTTATGATACTTTTAGCTCCTTGGTCTTTTCTGATAACGAACCATAAAGTACCTTCTTCTTTTAAATGCTTTTCTGCACCTAATAATATTTCTAAGACTACTTTCTTTCCCGCTCGTATTGGAGGGTTTGTGATAATGCAGTCATATTGATTGTCTATATTTTCGTAGATATTGCTTTCTATCACTTTTGCATCTACTTTGTTTTCTTTGATATTCATTTTAGTTAAATGAACCGCCCGCTTGTTGACATCTACTAAAGTCACTTTACATTGTAAAACTTTTGCTAGGACAATTCCAATAAATCCATAGCCACAACCAACATCTAGAATTTCTTTATTATTCCATTCTTTTCTTTCTAAAATTGTTTCTACAAGTAGACGACTGCCAAAATCAATTTTGTTTTTCGAAAATACGCCATTATCACTATTAAAATTAAATACGTGTTCTTTGTATTTATAATCAATTGTTCTTAATTCACTTTTTAACGCTTCGTTATTTGTAAAATAATGTTCCAAAAAATCACCGTTCTTCTAAAAGACTAACTGTACTCAAAATTATAGAAGAAAACATATGAAAAGTCAATGACAAATTTCTGTTTTTTCATTGACTTTTGTAAAGAAATATGATTATCGTTTTTATCTTGTAAGCGTATCTGCTTTTGCTTGTTCTGCCATTTCTAAAATGTACTATAAGAATAACTGCCTTCCTCTAATTTTGTTCCCTTTGAGACAAGTGTTACATTAACAAATGCAATTGTCAAATTAAAACAAACAAGTGATAGGTATTACTTTATTCTTTTCATTTAAAGGAATAATGTCTGGATACATACATATCAAACCACCCGACCCAACTTCTTTTTTACATTTTTCTAAAATCTTAAAGTTTTCAATCATAGCTTTATCAGGATTTGCTGTTTTCTTAATTTCAAAAGGATATAAAATATTATTGAAACTAATAATTAAATCTATTTCTTTTTTATCTCTATCTCGATAAAAATAAATATCGTAATCTAAATTATCCGAAGAATTATTTTTATTTTTAATAATTTCGCTAATAACAAAACTTTCTAAGTAATGACCTGAAACGGAACTATTCATTAAATTTTCTGCACTATCCCATTTGCACAAATATGCACATAATCCAGTATCCATAAAAATAATTTTTGGTGTTTTTGTTACTCTTTTTAATTCGCTAGATAAATAAGGTTGCAATAAATAAATAATGTTATTGTTCACAAGTACGCTTATCCAAGAGGCAGCGGTTTTTTCATCAATTCCAGCATCACTTGCAATACTTGCATAATTTAATAATTCGCCATTACGTGAAGCAACACTTACCATAAATTTTTCAAATGCTAGAATATTTCCAACTTGTGCAAGATCTCTCACGTCTTGTTCAATATATGTTTTAATATAACCTTCGAAAAAGTCTTTTCTATCCGTTTCATTTGCAATATATTCAGGCATTCCACCTTCAAAAATATTTTTAAAAATATCTAAGGGATTCACCTTTATACTTTTTTCTAAATTTCTTGGATCAAAAACTTTAGGAGAAAATCCTTTCTTCTCCGCATAGCTTAAAGAAAACATTTCGACTAACCCGACACGACCTGCGAGAGATTCAGATGCTCCTTTCATTAAATGAAATTTTTGAGACCCAGATAGCCAATACATACCCGTTTCTTCTTTTTCGTCTACCTCTAACTTAATATAAGATAAAAGTTCTGGGGCATGCTGCACTTCATCAATAATTAAAGGATATTGATAGGTCATTAAAAATAATTTTGGATCTTCTTGAGCTAATTTTCTTAAACTTAAATCATCTAAAGAAACATAATTACGATCGTTATCTTTTAAGGATTTTAAAAGTGTTGTTTTTCCTACTTGTCTTTGTCCTGTTACGACCACTACTTTTTTTGTTCTATTTAATTTTAAAATTCTTTTTTCGATTTCACGAGTTATCATATAGGAATCCTCTTTTCTTTTTATTATATTATAAAGGATACCCAAAAAATAATCAGCGGCAAATCCGGAATGCATTCCGGATTTGCCGAAATAAAACAAATTTATTTATTTTAACGCCTTTATCTAGTCATTTTCGTAAAGCAACTTTTCATGTAGTCATCAGTCATGCCCGCAATAAAATCAATGACTTTACGACAAACACTTGTATTTTCTAAATAATCACGACACATATCGTTTAAAAAATGTATATAAATTTCTGATTCTTTTCTTTCTTCTTTAATATCACTTTCATATTGTTCAAATAATGTTTTAAACATTGTTTCATATTGCTTCATTTGATCTTTTGTATTGGCTTTCAAATAAATATTGTTTGTATTAAATTCTTTTAAGTCTATTAACGCATTGAAAACTTGTTTACTCATTTTAATGTAAGGTTTATCTTTACTATTTTTTATAACATCGCTAACAAAGGTATTTACTATACTTCTATTATCTTCTCCAATAAGTTTCGTGATGTTTTTTGGTAATTCTTCTTTTTTGATAACACCCAAACGTATCGCATCTTCTATATCTTTTCCGATATAAGCAATAATATCACTAATTCTTACCACACAACCTTCTAGTGTCATAGGTCTTAACTTTTTAATACTATTTTTTTCCTTATAAGAATTATTATATTCTTTAAAAAAATCTTCTTTTGTTTTGGGAACAGGAGTGTATTCATCCATCGGCAGTTCTCCATTATGACACATTATGGCATCTAAAACTTGTAGCGTGATGTTTCTTCCTTTTCCATTTTGTTCAATATTCATTAAAACTCTTACACTTTCGATATTATGATTAAAATATCCTTCGCCATGATTTAAACTAATTTCATTTAAAATGGATTCTCCTACATGTCCGAAGGGAACATGTCCTAAATCATGACCTAAAGCTGCTGCTTCAATTAAATCTTCATTTAGTTTCAAATTTCTTCCAATTGTTCTTGCTATTTTACTGACAAGTTGGACATGAATCATTCTTTTGGTAATATGGTCATCTTCATTAAAACTGAACACTTGGGTTTTATCAATATATCTTGTATAACTCAAGGAATAAATAATGCGATCAATATCGCGAAAAAAATCAGTACGATATTGATCTTTTGTTTCTTCTTTTAATCGAATGGCACTTTCATCTTTACATGCATAAGGGCTTAACATATAAACACTCCTCTTACTATTCCCCTTCTTCTTGTTCTTCTTTTAATTTTACTAAAACTTCTCTTGGTTTTGAACCATTTTGTGGTCCTATTATTCCTCTTTCTTCTAACAAATCGACAATTCTTGCAGCACGGTTATAGCCAAGCCTAAATCTTCTTTGCAAAAGGGATGCACTAACTTTACCAGTTTCAATCGCAAATTTTACAACTTCATCATAAATTGGATCATCAATATCGTCGTTTCCACCTGAAGAAGAACTAGAGGCACTTTGAGACTCTGTGTTTCCAATAAGAAGCGATTCATCATAACTTGCTTCTTGTTGTTTGGAAACAAATTTAATAATTTTATTAATTTCATCGTCGGAGATATAACACCCTTGAATACGGGTCGGGAATGGTGCTCCCATTGGTAAATAAAGCATATCTCCTTTTCCTAGTAATTTTTCTGCTCCTGGTGCATCTAAAATCGTTCGAGAATCAATGTAACTTGCAACACTAAACGCAATACGAGATGGAATATTTGTTTTAATAACACCTGTAATAATATCCGTAGATGGTCTTTGCGTTGCGACAATCAAGTGAATTCCTGCGGCACGAGCAAGTTGGGTAATACGCATGATAGAATCTTCGACCTCTTTTTTTGCAACAATCATTAAGTCAGCCATTTCATCAACAATAACAACTAAGTAATTCATTTTTGGTTCTTTTTGTTCTGGATGTGCAGCATTTTCACTTTCAATCTTTTTGTTATAATCAGCAATATTTTTAACCCCTTTTGCTGCTAATATTTTGTAACGTTTATCCATTTCTACAACAACTTTTTGTAAAACTAAAGATGCTTTTTTAGGATCCGTAACAACTGGAGCAAGTAAATGAGGTACACCATTATAGTTTGAAAGTTCTACTTGCTTAGGATCCACTAGAACAAGTTTTACCTCATCTGGTCTATAATGCATTAGTAAAGAGATAATAATACTATTGATACAAACTGATTTACCACTACCTGTAGAACCTGCTACTAAAAGATGTGGCATTTTAGACAAGTCTGCATTAATTGTACGTCCTGCAATGTCTTTTCCTAAAGTTACGAGTAAACCTTTTTTGATTTTTTCAGGTTCTGCATCTCCAATAACTTCTTTAATTTTTACAGAAGCTACTTCTTTATTAGGAATTTCTACACCAATTGTACTTTTGCCAGGAATTGGTGCTTCAATACGAACGTCTTTGGCAGCAAGTGCAAGAGCAATTTCTTTATTAATGGAACTTACACGGCTCAATTTTGTGCCTGTTGGTACTACGACTTCATATTGGGTTACAGCTGGTCCAACATGAATTTCGACAACTTTTCCTGCAATTTGAAAATCGTTTAAAACTCGCTCTAAACATTCTTTATTACTACGAATAAATTCAGTTGAGTTTACTTTTTTATTTCTAGGAGGCTCGTCTAAAAGTGTAAGTGGTGGTAATTTATAAGTACTATTTACTGTATTTGGGACTGGCGTATCGTTCATTTCTAGCACTGGTTTTGGCTCTTCTATTTTTTCTGAATTATGATTTTTTAGTTCTTCTACACTCGTAATAATAATTTTATCGTCTTCACCTGCACCAGTAATAGGTATATCTGTTTCTTCTTCTGGACTCTTTTCTTTTGGTTTCTTCTCCCGTTTTTTAAATAGACTGCCAAATAAGTTTGAGATATTGATATTAAATATCATAATAAGCCCAAAGATAGAAAGAATAGTTATCACAATATATGTTCCTGTTAAACCAAATAAAGCTGAGACTGCAAAAGAGAAAGCAGCTCCTATTATTCCCCCACCAATCACGATAGAGGTTTGTCCTGTAGATGTTAATATATTTGCTTTGTTGATTGAATCCATTCTATCCATATAATTTGTAATTGTTTCTTGAAAAATGCTTATTGGCTTTTCACAATTTTTAACAAAAGTCATATGTGACAAAATAAGAACAACAGCAATTAATATGTAAATACCAATTAATTTAGAAGAAACAAAATTTGGTAGTTTTCGTTTAATTAGCATGTGTACGCCGAGGATTAAAACTAGAACAAGAACACAAAACCACCATTCTCCAAGTAAAAACATGGCAAATTCTTTTAAAATTGCACCAACGGGGCCAAATCCAAAACCTATTAAACCTATTAAAATTAAAATAAGACCTGTAAGTTCTACACTATATTCAAATTTATTTGCACTTTCTTCTTTTGATTTTTTCTTCTTTGCCATATCTATCTTCACCATTTTTATTATAGCAAGGACCGACTTTATTTGCAAAAAAAAGTGCCCTTTTTGACACTTAAATTATCTACACCTAGGATGTCTTCGTCTCGTTATCACTTGATTTTCTATTATATATTCTTTTGTTTTTTGTAATTCTTCTTCTAAATTTATTGTTTTTAAATATCTGGTTATTTTATCGGTATAATAATTACATTCAGACATTACTTTTTTTAAGTATTCATAATATATATCTTCCTCATTCCAACGTTGCTTTACTATTTCCTTTTTCAAACCTTTTTTTATTGTTTGTTCTGTCCAAAAAACATCGGCACCATAACTATAATCTTTTTTTCTTAATGGATCTTGCCATACTCCATCATGAGTAAAATCTACAATAAAATCTTTTTGAAATAAGCTTCTTTCTATTACGTATTCAGGAAGAGGCACATACCACCCCATTAGACTATCATCATAATAAGTATCTACATCCCCATAAAACCCATATTCTAAACTAAACGGTATATCATCTGGCAAAACAACTTTAGCAATAACAGGATTATGCATTTTTTTCATATAATACAAAGCATGCTCTAAATATTTAAAAAAATGAATGTAACTTACATTATTTTGATAATCAAATGTGTTTTGACCTTTAATAGTTGAACTTAAATAGTTTAATTTCTGACCATTCATATTTCTTATCAATTCGCTACTAGACATTGTTCTATAAACAAACATAATATCACCTTTTTTTAGCCTTTATTATAATGCAATCTATATTATAATGCAATTTATTATTTTTTAGGATCTTACACATCCTAAATTAGAATTAAATGAAAACTCAGGTTTTGATAGAATAGCTAAATTATTGATGTGGTCTGCCATATAAGTATTTGTTAAACATTCTACATAAAGAGCAGGAACTTCTTGAAGTTCATACATTCCATTTAAATTTTCTTGATATGCAAAATAGTAAGGAATTCCTTCACGTACTACTGTGTATATTTCAATAAAAGACGTTTTATCTTTATTGTAGAAATGCGTAAAGTTTGGTTTATAATGAACTCCAATATATTTTTCTAAAAGAAAATAAATCATTGTTCTGCCACTTACATAACCAAGTTTAAACTCAGGGTTATTCATAATTTTTGCAATTTCTCTATATACACAAAAGGTATATTCTTCGTTTGCTTCTTTACTATTTTTAGCTTTTTGGTTGAAAATTGTATTTATATAGTGTAAGGCTCTTTCTTTTTGGTTTATTTCCATTAATAACTCTTTAGATAAAATACCTTTTTCACAGAAACTTTGAGACATTTTTGCAACTTTACCAATTGAAGAATCTATTATTTCGCCATTTACTACTTGATTAAAGTGAAGAGGTCTTAATCCCATTTTAATAAGAGCAATTTCTCCGCCATTTTTAGTTAAATCTGCTTGATATGCCTCACCATCAATAACCATTTCTACAAAAGCATGCTGATTATTGCCTCCGATTTTGGCTTCAATTCCAAAACATTTAAGTAAATCAATATATGTATGAGCCCAAGAAAAACATATGATATCAAAGTTTTCAACATTTAAAATATTGATACGCTCTTGCTTGGCCTTTTCACATTCCTTTTCATCCATAAACTTAAATGCCGGATTATATTTGAAAATTTGTCCCGTTTTTATGTATAAATAATAAGCAATTTCTAATTTACTCTTCAAAGAATATTTTTCAACATCTTGACGTGCTAATGCTAATAAATTCATACCCAAAACCCCTTTTCTTATTAGAATTATAGCAAAAAAATCACATTTTGTCAAGTTTTTGTAAAGGCATTTTTTCTAAGTTCTAGGTGTACATTTTTTAGTTTTCTTTTGTTCATGTTTGCGTGCCATTTTTGTTAGCATTAAGGGATGAAACAAGAAATCAATTGAATCTGCTTTGTCTACAAGCGTTAAAATCCAACTTTCTTTGTACTTTGGCAACTTTTTGTTTAAAGGAAACATATGCGTACTAATCATACTTTCTATTTTTTCATTCATTAACTCTGGAAAAAATTTCAAAGCATTTTTGCGAGCATTTTCAGCGTGAGTAAATCCATGTCTTTGAAGTAATGGTCTTTTTACGAAATCACTTTGCCATGGGGTTTCATAAAAATCATGTAACAAGCCTGCTATTGCTAAGGATCTATAGTCTAAATTTTTTTTCTTACCAATTTTATAACAATCATAAGAAACACGTAAGGTATGCTCATAAACGCTTTCGTTGTAATGATGTGGAAAGTCTTTTCTCTTTAAAAACTCTTTACTTTCAAGTATAGGACTCACAATCTCGTAGTATTCTTTATTCTCGTAGTTTGCGTTTTTTTTTTGATTTTTATAAACAATATAAGCATTGATATATTGAATTAAAGTTGCGATTTGGAAAATGGCTGTAAGTATAACAAATAAATTCACTGGAATGTTAATATGTTTAAGTAAAATATTGACAAATCCTAAAATAATAGTAATAAAAATTACCCATGTTTTGATTTTTCCAATAAGTAAAGAAGATGCGATTCTATTTTTATAAAAAGTATAAATATTAAAAAGAGCGATACATCCTTCTAAGATTAAAACATAATAAAAATAATGGTTATCAAATACTAAAATAGCTAGAAACGAAAAGGCCAAACATTTATCACCAATGCTATCAAGTTTTGCTCCTAAATCACTTACTACTCCCCATTTTCTGGCTAATTTTCCATCTAGAAAGTCTGTTAAAGCAATGAAAATAGCCAAAACGATTAAGGCAAGGAATTGATTATTTACTCCAAGATAAATGACAATTGGAGTGACTAACAAACGTGATAATGTTAATATATCTGGAATTATTTTTTTCATATATCGTATCTTCTTTCTACCTATCTAAATTATAACAAAAAAACAATAAAAAAACATTAAATATTGTATTTAATGTCATTATAAATATATTTTTAATCCATCAATATTATTCTTGAGTGTAGTAAGTAATTTTTCAGCCAGTTCATATGCTTCTTTATCTTCTTCATTATAAGTGTTCATGGCACCTTCCAATTTCATAATTCCTTTATTAGTTCCTTCGGACATCATTTTCGCAATGACTGCATCATCATTATTTTTTAATAATTTCATTTCACTCATAACTTTACTGTTTACTTTGACCATTTTGCCAAGTTCTTTTTCTTTGGCACCATAAGAGGAAAAAATAGTTTCACTTTCATTTAGAATTTCGTCGTATTCTTTTCTTTGGCTCTCTAAAAACGCACGAAATTCTGATTTAGATACTTTGTCGATAACATCATTAATGCCAATTACACCCATTTCGCAAATTTGGTAAACCGAATTTAAAAATTCTATATTTTTGTTGTCTTTCATAAAAAAATCACCCATTTTTAGTATGCGTGATTTTTATAATTTTATACTTCTTGCACAACAGCAATAATCATTGGTTTACATTCCGTTTCTTCATATAAGTATTTGCTTAATTCTGTTCGAATTTCAGTTTTGATTTTATTGAAATCTACAAAATTATCTACAATATTTCTAGTAATAACATCCTCCGATATTCGTTTGATTTCATGAATAATTTCTTTTGAGTCTTTTACATAAATAAATCCTCTTGTGGTCACCTCAGGTCCGACAAGTAATGTCTTTGTCTTTTTACTTAGCGTTGCACTAATTAAGACAATACCATTTTCACTTAACATTTCTCTGTCTTTAATAACGAGTTCTCCTACATCATCACTACTCTTACCATCAATCAAAATATCATTTACTTTTATATGTTCTGCCTTATCTATTAATTTTCCATCCTCAAAATTAACAACATCTCCGTTTTGTTTAAGGATAATGTTTTCTTTGGGTATACCAAGAGAACTTGCTAAATTGGCATTTTCTACTAAATAACGATATTCTCCTTTGACTGGCATGTAATATTTAGGATTTGTTAACTTTAACATTAACATTAAATCTTCACTAGAAGCATGGTGTAAAATGTTCTTGTCTTTTGGTATTCCAATAATACGACATCCAAACATTGCTAGATCATTTTCAATTTTTACAAGTAATTTTTCATTGCTGTCATATCTTGGTTCTGCAAAAATAACTGTGTCAGTTGGTTTTAAGTGAATATATCGATCATATCCATTTAGAACTTTGCTAATGGAAGCATATGGATTTTCCTTATCGTCACTCATTAAAAGAATAGCATCTTCATCTTCAATATTGGATAAATCTCCTAATAAGTCATCAGGGAAATTTAAGTAGCCTTCTTTTTTGGAAAAATTAACAACATTTTGTAATTTTTTTCCCATTAAGATTACTTTGCGATGTTTATTTAACGCACTATTTAAAATGTCTTGGATGGTGTACAAATGGGTTGGTAAAACTAAAAATAATAAACGACTATTGTATTTATTTACGATATCTTTGAAAAAATCTTCTAAACGATGTGTGGGTGATGTATGGCCCACACGTTCGGAAAACATAGATTCTGATAATAAGCATAATACTCCTTGCTTTCCTACATAAGCGATACGTCCTAAATCCATATCATAGCGTCCTGTCATTTTAGAATCAATAATAAAATCTCCTGTATAACAAATCGCACCGTCTTTCGTATTGATGACATACATTACAGCATCGGGACAACTATGAGATACAGTAATAGGAAAAATGCTTACACTTCCAAAATTCAGTTTTTTGTGTGGTGTAATTTCCATTATTTTTTTCTCAGGAACACCAGATTCCATTAGTTCATATTTTGTGAACTTTGTAGCAAATAGTTTAATATCAGGAATATTTTTGACTAAGTCACTCACTCCACCCATATTTTCATAATGTCCATGGGTTAGAAAAACGCCTTTTACCCTTTTTTTATTTTTGATTAAGTAATCAAAGTCTGGAATAATATAATCAATTCCTAACATATTTCCTGTTGGATATTTTAATCCACAATCAAAAACAAAAATATTTTTATCAATTTCTATCACATAGGTGTTTTTGCCATTTTCGTCTAGTCCACCCAAACTAAAAATCTTAATTTTACTCATCATTAATCTCTCTTTTCTACATTTTTAAATTTCTAAATTTTTTTTAAAAGTTTTTTGCGACAAGCCCATTATAGCAAAAAAAAAATTCTTTTTCAACTGCTTAGAATTTTTTTGTTACTAACCCAAAAGAAAGAATGATTACTCTTTAATTAATTCACTAAGATACACAATAGATAATCCTTTAAAATTAGTTTCTTTTAACAACAATTGCAAATGTTCTAAAGTAGCGGTTTTCTTTATCAAAATTATAGCACCACTCTCTATTTTGTTTTTAGCTTCTACAATATTGTCACTTTGCAAAAAAAAGGTTTCTTCGACTAAATATTTTTGTTCTTTTATACAATTTTCTTTATCCATTTCTTTTATATAGCAAATGTTCTTATTTTGATTGTTTTTATTGAGTAAGCTTTCCACATTTTTATACTTACTTTTATCATTGTTGATTTGTTCAAAATAGCTATTACTATCATAAGTAGCTTCTGTAATGAATAAATCAGCTTTTATTTTATTATCTTTAAAATATTTTTTGATGGTCTCATTACCATCTTCTAATAGAAAGGCAACAGATTTTTTCGATTTATTTCCTTCTTTAATGATTTTATCTTTATTTTCTTCTAAAGAAACGTCTGGTTTTACATCATCAAAAATCAAATAGTATTCATTAAAAATACCAAATGCTTTCATATTAACATAACTTTTGTTTTTATTGACCATTCTTCCCATAATTCCTGGTACTATATAGTTATCTTCTACTTTAGCATTTACGGCACTCACAATATAATTTTCTTCTACATCATTAATTTGTTGCATAATAGGACTTTTATTTTGCATTAAAATTGCAATTCTTTCTGTATAATAAAAGCTAAATAGCATAATAGCTAAAAGTCCAAGGGGTTTATATAATTTTTTCAAAAAAATCACCTAATAAACTATATGTTACTCACTTCTTTCTTTTTCCAGATTTTTATTACTTGAAGATAAAAATGTTACTTTTTCAGCAATTACTTCCGAAATGTATTTTTTTATTTTTTCTTCATTTTCATAGTTTCTTGTTTGCAATCTACCTTTAATTCCAATGATATCTCCAGTATGACAATATTCAAAAGTATTTAGGGCAATATTGTTCCATAAAACACAGCGGATAAAATCTGTTTCATAAATTCCTTCCATATTTTTAAAAGGACGATTGATAGCCACTGTAATAACACTTCGTTGGCGTCCTTCTTCAGTAGTGACAATTTCTGGATCTGTGCAAATTCTTCCTACCAATATGACTTGATTCATAAAAAATTCCTCCTTTCTGCCAACAAAATAGCAAGAGAAAAAAAATTATGCAAATCACTAATTTGGTGAATTGATGGACAAAAAAAGAATTTGGAGTTCCAATTTGGCAAAATAAAAGACCAATTTTTAAAATTGGTCTCGTTTTAAAGAAAATCAGTAGTTTTTTCTTTTTTTTCGATTTTTAATTCTAATTGACAAATATCAAGTATTTTTAAAAACATATCTAATGAAATTTTGTTAGTATTCGTTTCATATCTTGAATACTGCTGTTGTGTAATTCCTAATTTGCTTGCTAATTCTTGTTGACTAAATCCACAATTTTTTCGTATTTCTTTTAAATTTATCATATTGCTAGAACGACGCGGAAACTAAAGTATGGAAAAGCATCACCA
The DNA here is from genome assembly GCA_949280095.1 of uncultured Bacilli bacterium. Classification (GTDB taxonomy): domain Bacteria; phylum Bacillota_I; class Bacilli_A; order RF39; family UBA660; genus MGBC108787. The sequence goes on along the minus strand of CASDHD010000017.1, from coordinate 735 downwards.
CTAGCAGGATCGAAATCAAAGACCCCAGTACCAAGACCATAAGTGAAAGTGCCACCACGTACAAACCAAGGGTTAGTCGAATAAATGAACCAACCTTCATCACCATACCAAGAACCTGTTTGTCTTGTTTGACTTCCATATGTACCATTTGCAAAGGGGCCAAATTCACCTGTTCCATCTCCTAATATTCTTCGGTTGAATGTTGTTTGACTAGTACTATAAGTATATGTATCATAATACTTTGCAATTGGAAAATTTACTCCTCCTGTAACAGTTCCAACCTCACTTAATGCTCCATTAAAACCTGAATGATAGGTTGTATTTCTTCCAGATAATGGCGCACTATTGCCAGAATTCAACATGACACTCATCATGTATTCCCAAGATCCTCCACTCATATCATAAATTCCTGTATAATTTCCTGTTGTACTTGCAACTTGTGATGCTGCATTTTTGTAATTAATTGTATAAGTTCCATCAATTCCTAAATTTGTGCTTTCATACTTATTGCATGTATCATTGCTTCCAGTATAGCCACATGTCGGTTCATTCTTCGATGCATATCCTGTAATGTATGTTCCATTATTATTGATTCTAACACTACTTGCACTTCCATATTTTGAGTGTTGTAAATACGCTACTGCTCCCCACTCTGTATTCTTCATCATATGAGAGTCTAATTCTCTCATGTAATTATAACTTGCTAGATGAGCATTAGAAGGTTGGATGTTTCTC
>CASDHD010000016.1 GCA_949280095.1 uncultured Bacilli bacterium | reverse complement strand
TGAAGAATAAGAAAGTATTGGCAGTTTCAGTTCAAACAAATTGTTCAACTTTAGTTGCCAATCGATTTTTGTTTAAACTGCAAGTAGACTACAAAAAGAAAAAAATATTTTTAGATATTAGAAGCAGAGACATGAATTTATTAGAAAAAAATGTCTATTGGGATTTTGAAACCATTAAGGAAAAATTAGAAAAAAAGTTATTATATTTGGCTTATATAAAAGCATGGCCTAAAAAGCTCAACGGAATAGAATATTACAAATATTACGATATTCAATTTTATCAATTAAAAAAATTTGAGGAATTTCTAAAATTAATAGAACAAGGAATAATTAGAATCACTTTCAAAATTGGAGTATTTAGAGAAGGAATGCGGAAAGGAGAAACTCATGATAGAGGCACTGGGTTTGAAATCCAAGAAACGGATTTAGAAAAATTATTTAGTCTCATAAAAATTTAAGTATATTGTTTTTGCTATAAAAACAAGTAAAAGATATATTTAGATTCACAAAAAATTAAATATGTTAATACCTTTTAAGAGAAATCGGGAAGGCGAAACTTGCAAATAGAGATACCAGATAGGCACTGGGATTGGGACCAAGGAGTTGCAGATAAAAAAAAGACATCTTACTCAAATGTCTTTAATTACTTAAAAATGGTCGGGAAGACAGGATTTGAACCTGCAACCCCTTGGTCCCAAACCAAGTGCTCTACCAAGTTGAGCCACTTCCCGATCTCTTAATATATTATAGCACAAACTTTACAATTTGTTACAAAAATATAATGGTGCACCCAAAGGGAGTCGAACCCCTAACCTCTAGATCCGTAGTCTAGCGCTCTATCCAATTGAGCTATGGGTGCAATTTCAAAATGCACTATCATTATAGTATAGCCACTAAAAAAAATCAAGATGATTTCTTGATTTCTTTTGCTTTCTTAGGAGATTTTTCTTGTTTTTCACGTTTTTTTAAATATTTATTCATTGCTATTATCGCTTTTTCTTCTTCTATTCTATCATGAAAAACGTCTACATCCTCTTCAATATGTAATGTACTTCCCATACATTTTATCACCATTTTCGTATGATTTTCATTAGAAACATAAACTTCTACAACTTCTTTATTGCTTAAAACTACTTTTGTTTTCTTGTTTTCATTTATAATTTTCATTTGTCATCTCTTTCTAAATGAACGAATAGTTGATCATCAAAAAATTCTTCTAAAGTTATACCTAAACCTTCACAAATTTTAATAATAGTTGCCAGTTTAGGACTCTCTGATTTTTCTTGAATTAAACTTTGTACAGTACTTTGTGTGACACAACATATTGAAGCAAGTTTATTTATTGAAATATTTTTTTCTTCACATATTTTTAATATTTTTTGAGATACTGCTTTAGATAATTTCATAACGACCACCCTAGTTCAAGTATATCAATTAAACCGCAAAAACTATTAACGGCGCGCCGTTAACTTTTTGCTTAACAACAGTATAACGTTTACTAATTGCAAATTTTGTAGAAAGAAGTCGAAAAAAATTACTAAAAATAGCCAAAAGAAAAGAAGCAAAAATTAACTTCTCATTCATCATTCATTTTATACTTTAAAATTTCCATTTTAGAAACAAATTGATGTTTGCAATACAGTTCTCTCGCCATTGTATTTTCATTCCAAACACAAACTTCAATACTTTTTAAATTCTGTTCCTTTACCCAAGTTTTAAAAGATACAAGTAAAGCATTCGCAACACCTTGATGACGATATTCTTCTCTTACATACAAGGCATCTAACCTAGCTTCGAATAAAAGTGTAGTTGCATCTTTTTCCTTTTTGTAGCCATATAAATATCCAAAAATTTCCTGCTGTTCCTCTGCAACTAAAATACACTTTTCACTATCCTCTACATAATTTTCATACATATTCGTTACAACGAAATCTAAATTAATATTTGCATCATACTTTTTCTCATCGTGAATTAATAGTGTTAGTAAATGATTTAATTCTAAAACATCGTCTTATTTAGCCTTTCGAACTATCATAGACTAGCGCCTCATCATATCTTGAGCATCTAATGTATCTTGAATTATAGAAATTTTATCATGCAGTTTTTGTACATCTTCAAAAATAATTTCAAGTTCTTCCTTCTTGACCGTTTCTATTGTCTTACCGCAATCTTTTAAATATTTTTCTAAAGGTATATTTAATGGAAGTAAAATATTTTCAATTTTATCCATTAGGTCAAAAGTTTCCAGTAGTTTATCTAAATCAGGAAGAGTTAAAGTATCATCAGTTGGTATCTTACCGTTTACTTTTCTTAAACTTAAATAAAAATTTTTATCAATATTTCTTTTAAGTAGTTCATCAGTGAATATTGAAAATTTTTCTTGCTTTTCAGCCTCAAAATATTCTTTGCATTCATTCATTTCTTCTATCAAGTCTTGATAAATTTCTGGGGAATACTGATCACTTTCTAAATCCAATTCACCCTGATAAATTAATTTTATACCATAATGAACTCGCAAGTTCTCTTGCATTTCATTATAAAATTTTTGAAAAGTAAAAAAGGCATTTTCTTTTGCAAGAGTTTCGCTAGAAATCAGATTGTAAACTTACTTTTAAACTTTGATAAATTTTTTCTGGAACTTTTCCACGATTGGAAATATTTGCATAATTATAATACTCTTTTGGTAATGAAATTTTCAGTTTTTTCGCTTCTGCTTTCAAAGAATTAAAAAGAAACACATATTCATCATAAGTTCGTTCCTCTATAGTTATTCTTCGTAACACAGAAAAAGCTTTTAATATTTTTTTAATATTAGGATCATTAGAATTTTGAAAAAGATTATATTCTTCATCCATCTTTTTGCAAATTGCATTAATCTCCTCCCTTGTTTCATTACCTGTCATACCTAATATTTCTAACGCTTCTTTTCTCTCCATAATACATAAACCTATCTTTCTATATTTTATTATACATAAAAACACTTAAATAAAAGCGAAAAAGCATAAAATTTGACATTTTATTACATAGAAAAACCTAAACAAAATATGCTTAGGTTTTAACTTCAAAGATGGTGACCCGCGAGAGATTCGAACTCTCGACCCTTTGATTAAAAGTCAAATGCTCTACCGACTGAGCTAGCGGATCATAAAACTAAAATGGCTGCCTCGGGTGGGTTCGAACCACCGGAATGTCAGAGTCAAAGTCTGATGCCTTACCACTTGGCTACGAGGCAATAATAGAAATGGTGGAGGGACATGGATTTGAACCATGGAACCCGAAGGAACAGATTTACAGTCTGCCGCGTTTGACCACTTCGCTATCCCTCCAAAATAAATGGTGCCGACTGAGGGAATCGAACCCCCAACCTACTGATTCATACTACTATAGTTTTCACTACCAATAAATTGTTTGTAGTCTGGACTTTCTCTTAGCCATATCAATCGACTTAGGCCCATCGTATAAAGTCTCTACACTCGGTATTAACCTAGCTCGGGATTGTCATATAAGCTATATTTTTTTCTTTCTTTTCTACCTTGCCCTCTATTTGCTCCTTTATAAGTTGCAGTTAAAGAGTGACAATTTGGACATAAAAGAATTAAATTAGATTCTGCATTGTTAAGATAATTGCCATCAATATGTTCGATTTCTAAAGGACATATTTTCGTAAAAGGATTTTTCTTATTCCAACCACATTTAGCACAACTATAATTATATTTAATTAATAGATAATGTCGAATATGATTAGAAATTTGATATTTCCCTTTTAAACCACTAACTTTACCTTTTTGCCAATTTTCAATGTATTGTTTATATTGAAAATCTCTTTGGCATTGATTATCACAATATACATTGTGATTTTTTAGTGATTTACCACAATTTCTACAATTCATAATCCCCCATAATATAACTCACTTAGAGTTCCCCGAATTAGCGACGTCCACCTTAAGAGTTTCCTCATAAGGGTGCAAGATAGTTCAAAAAGCATAACACTTCTATCCCACAAGTCAGTTGCGCTACCAATTACGCTAAGTCGGCAAAAAAAATAAATGGTGGGCGCTATAGGACTCGAACCTATGACCCCCTGCTTGTAAGGCAGGTGCTCTAACCAACTGAGCTAAGCGCCCATATGTACTGGACATAATCAACTATAACAAAATAGTTAACTTATGTCAATACACAAAACTCAATTTTTATTAAAATATACGTCATACCAAATCAAAAATACATAAATATTGTAAATTTTGCGTCCATTGTTCTTCATATTCTTATAATGTTCTGTCAATAAATTGTTAATATGTTCTCTATCAAAAAACTCATCGACATAAGGTTTATTAAACATTTCTTTTACTAATTTATAATATTTTTCTTCACGTATCCATTTAGAAAAAGGAACAGGAAATCCTAATTTTCTTCTCTTAGACCACTCTGCTGGTATTTTCTCATGGGCAATATCACGAAACAAATACTTTGTTTGTTTATCTTTCACCAAATACTTTGTCGGAATTTGTTTCGCATAAGCAAATAAAGCACTATCAAGAAGAGGAACTCGAAGTTCAATCGAATTCGCCATTGTCATCTTATCCGCTTTTAATAATATGTCTTGAGGCAACCAAAAATGCATATCTATGTACATTTTTTTTGTCACATCATCCAAATCAGCAACTTTATCATAATAGGGTTTTATTACGTCTGCAATCGTTTCTTTACTTCGAATTTCACTTGCAAGCATTTTATTTGCTTCTTCTTCATCAATAAGAGTTCCATGTCCAATATAACGCTCATAAAAAGGACGTCCATATAACTTTAAAGTATTTTGTCCTGGAAAATGAGGGAACGGACTTACTATTTTTGCAATCCATTTTCGAACCCCTAAAGGAACTTTCGTATACATGCGAAGTATAGTTGGCTCATAATACTCATTATATCCCGCAAACATCTCATCACTACCTTCACCAGATAAAACGACCTTGACCTTTTCCGCAGCAAGGCCTGATAAAAAATACAAAGGCACCGTAGAAAGATTCGCATGCGGTTCATCAGTATGATACATAATTGTTGGTAAAATAGAAAAAAACTCATCACTCGTAATTTTCTTTTGATAATTCTTAATCTCTAAAATGTTAGATAATTCACTAGCAAGCATCGTCTCATCAAATCCTGGTATATCAAAACCAACAGAAAAAGTTTTATCTGGTTTTGCTACACTTACAACATAAGAAGAATCAACACCTCCTGATAAATAAGAGCCAACCTCAACATCACTTGTAGTCTGATGATAACGAATTGATTCCTCTAAAACACTCTTTAATTCTTTCTTGTAAACATCATAAGGCTTATCACTCTTCTCATAGTCTACCTTAAAATACTCTTTAATCGTCATTTTTCCATTCTTATACTTAAAAAACGTTCCAGGCCCCAACTTATACACATTTTTAAAAAAAGTCTCTTCATGAACTGAATATTGAAAAATTAAAAACATTTTCAAAGCTTCTTTATTTACAGTCTTCACAAAATCAGGATGTTCTAAAAAAGACTTAATTTCCGAGCCAAAAAAGAAACTATCCTTATTTTTATAGTAATAAAAAGGCTTAATACCAAAATGATCTCTTACGCCAATAAGCTCATCCTTTTCTTTATCATAAATAACAAAAGCAAACATCCCACGAAGACGTGAAAATAATTTTTCTTTGTATTCTTCATAACCGTGTATTAAAACTTCCGTATCTGTTTTAGTTTTGAACTTATGTCCCTTTTTGATTAATTCTTCTTTAATGCTTTCATAATTATATATTTCACCATTAAAAACAATTGCCAAGTTTTTATTTTCATTGTACATAGGCTGTGCACCATTCTTTGATAAATCGAGTATTGATAGCCTTCTATGTCCAAGAGCTACATTATCATCTACATAAAAGCCTTCATCATCTGGGCCACGATGGGCAATTCTATCCGCCATTTTTTTAATCATTTCTTTTTTCTCTTTTGTACTTCTTTTTTTATCTACAAAACCTACAATTCCACACATAAGATTCACCTATTTCCAATAACTATTTTTATATTCTTTATAATAATGCCACCATCTTTTTCGTAAAAGTAAGAAACGTTTAAAATTACGATCCTCTGGAGCATCCATTGGTTTTATAACAGATTTCCATAATCGCAATGATTCACTCTTAAACTCTTCATTTGTAATATACTTTTTAATAATTCCCTTTGGTACAAAAGAAAGGAGTACTTTATCCTGCAAAATCTCAAAAGTATGATTTTTTTTCTCTATACAATCCTCGACCAAAACCTGTACTAAATTCTTACCCATTGGTGTTACGTAATAACTACATCTTCCTTGTCTAGCGTTAATTTCTAACACTTTAAACGTATTATCCCTGCTATCATATTTCATATCCACTTCTGCAAAACCAGTGTAACCAATACTTTCCATAAACTTCTTAATATCTTTAACTTGGGCATCTACATCGCCCTTTGTTGTATTAAAACCATTAATCAATACCGCGGCATTCCCGACCATCGACTTTGTTCGTTCTTGTAAACCAATTTGAGCAAAACTTATAAATTCTACTTTACCCTTTCGATTTACATATACAACTGCATCAAAAAGGTTTGAATCATCTCCAGGAATAAATTCTTGCAAGATCATTTTATCTGTATAACCACTATTTTTAACAAGGGATAAAACATTTTCTACTTCTTCTTTACTATTCAATTTATAAATTTTATTCTTCCCCTCAAACCTTAAATGATTATACATCACAACATTAGCAGGTTTCACTACGATTGGGTAAGTCAATTTCGGAATTTTTTCCTTTTTTCCGCAATCATAATAAATCGTTTTTGGAAACTTTAAACATGATTTTTCATATGTTTTATAAAAAGCTTCTTTATTCGTCAAACTTTTGATAACTTTTGCACTCGGATAATTATACACAAACTGCTTACTTAATTTACTTTTATTTTCAGCAATATATTCCGCATATGTTTCATTGGTACTAATCAGTAAAATCTTTTTTTCTTTATGTTCTTCAGCAAAATGATTTAATGTATTGATGAATGTATCTATATTCCATAAATCACTCACATAAGAAACGTTTAATATATTAGAAAACTTAGTAAACGCTAAGCGGTCTTTTCCTATTAAATAAGCTTTTTTATGATATGCTTCATAACAGCACCTTGCCATATAATAGGCATTTGGATCTGTTCCTAGTATTAATACTTCAAAATCCATGTAAACACCTTCTTTCTATTATTTTTGGCTATATTTATCATTTATTATTCTGCATTGCTTCTTACTGCAAAATTATTTATATCAAAATCAGGAAATTTTTCTAAAAAATACATATATAACTCTTTAGCGTAAGCAAATTTTTTATGATAATCTTTTTCTCGCAAACAATTCATTACTTTGCCTATAAAGTCTTCGTTAGGCAATTTTTTTAAACCATATTTTTTTCTATAACTCTCATCTGTAAATATTGCTTCTAATTTGTTAAGTGGAATAGAAGGTATTTGGTTATTATAAAAATAATTTTCTATTATTCTTTGCAAAAATATATAATAACTTAAATCAATATCTTCATGTTTTTTGTATTTCGCCTCTAATTCATCAAAACCATCCCAAACACTGTAACAATTCATTTTATAAGTAAATTCATTTATTGGGGCAAGCTTTGATAAATTAGCATTTTGAGTTGCAATTGCTTTTAATTCCTGTACACTTCCGTTTTTATCATATAAAATTTGACTATTTTTGAAAATCATAGTTGTTGACATATGGTAATTATCAAGTTCATTTTCGAAATAAGATAATATTTTTCTTTTAGGATTTATAAAGTATTCGATAAGAAATCCGTCAATATTCACATTTCCTCTTTCACGCCATAAAGTATCATCAGTTGTAACAATATAAAGGTCTATATCACTATTTTCATTTTGATTTCCTGTAGCATAGCTGCCTGTTAAAACAGCCCCTAAAAAATAAGTTTCATTTTTATGTTTTGATAAAAATTTTTCAATCGCTTGTTCCCATTCTTTCATAATAAATCCTCTTCCTCTATGCCATTTATTTTTTTAATCTAATTTAAAATTAGATGTCCTATTCTTTTTCTTTATTCCAATAATTGTGTCCAGTATCTTCAAAAACCTTTTATAATCTTTGCATTGTATCTTGATTTACATTAAAATGCTGGTTATATTGATTTATTGCATTTTTCCAAGTTTTATCAACATTATCCATTTGTTTTAACTCTTCAAAAGATTTTTCATTTCTACTTAGAGCATAATTATACCAATCATATACCTCATCATTTAACAAAAATTGAAGTTGTTGGTTATCGAATTGTAATCCATTCGGATTATGAACGGGTGAATAATTAGAGTTCGGTAAAAAAGTTTCATTTTTTTCATAATAAACACCATATATTAATTCATTACTCAATTGTGATACTTTTCCTTTTTCTCCTGAATTTGAAATATGCTTCCAAATTGGTAAAGGAATTTGTTGTAATTTTCCGTTCCTATTTCTTGGTATTAAATAGTATTTAGGAATTTTTATTACAAAAACCGCATTTCCTTTTGTTCCAGAATACTCTTTCACCTTTTTTCCTAGTTCACCTTCTTGAATTTTTACTGGCCACATAGTGGATAACATATCATTTCCTCTATAGTTGATTAAGCCGTTTGTAAAAATTTCAGCTATTTCACTATAATCACTTACATATGTTCCATGTAAAAAATAGGCAAATTCCTCATTATTCATTTATATTTTCCTCCTAATACTTAATCTCTACTTCGTCATGTCCATCTACATGCACTCTTGGAACACGTGTTGTAATCTGGTTGAATAAATGTTGTGCATTCGTATTTAATCTACTCTTTGCTTCTTGAATAGTAATAGTATCCCCAAAAATCTCTACTTTATCTTGTACTTTTACATTCTCATCAACAAGTACCATAATCATGTCCATTGTATCCGCAACAATAGGGTATTTTTTCTTATGAATAGCAACAAAGCCAAACTCTTTCGTTACGCCATCTGCAAAGCCAATTGGAATTGTTGCAATAAACCCATCTTCCTTCAATTGATAACTTGCGTTATATCCAACCACTTCCTCTTTCGTAACTTTTCGAACAGACATAACCGTTGAATATAAGGAAAAAGCAGTGGAAAGTTTTAAATCGTTTTCCAAAATTGTTGGGCTAATATGATGCTTTTTGATAAACATTTTTCTTTTAAAATTTCGCAGAAAGGCTTTTAAACCAGACCCTATTTTTCTACTACCACTAAAACCAAACAAAGAAATTCCTAAACGCACGCCGTTTGCAAAAATAAGTTTTTCATGAGTCACAAAAGTTAAACTTCTATCCAAATGTACAATTGGAATTTCACTTAAATCTATCTCTCTCGTTAAATCTAAAAACTTAGCTACTTGCCTATCATAATACACATCTTGTACACCAGTCGAAGCAAAATGCGTATAGATTCCTTCTAAATAAATTTTTTCATGTTTCCCAATAATCTTGACTGCATCCTTTACCTCTTTACTTGTTTTCATTCCTAAACGATTCATTCCCGTATCCAGTTTTAAATGAACTTTTATTTCATAAGATAATTCCAACTTATACAAACTTTTTAAATAATCCAAACTTTCTATCGTAAGTGTAATTTTATTGCTAATGGCATCATCAATAAACTCTAACGAAATAGGTTCTAAAACTAAAATAGGTGTATCAAGAGTAAACTTACGAATTTGTAAAGCCTCTTCCAAAGAAGACACTGCAAGATAATTAATTCCTCCGCGAATTAAATTTTGTACTACCTTTATTCCGTGACCATACGCATTATTTTTCACAACTCCAAAATAATACTCGTATCCATTATATTTCTTCTTAATTTCTTTTACATTTTCTTCTAAAATTTTACCATCTATCTTGGCATATGTTTTTCTGTACATAAAAATCATCCTTTTTCACATTATACCGAATATGCTGTCAAAATGAAAGAATTTGCACATCAATTTAGCGAATTCGAAGATGAAACTAGGAATTTGGAGTATTATTTTTCCAAATTTGTTTTTTGACAAATCCATAAAACCACCTATAATAAAACCTATGAACAAAGATTTTTTTACCATTAATGGTTACCCACTCGATGAACAACAAAAAAATGCTATCTTACACGCTTCTAAGTATTCACTTATTGTAGCAGGAGCTGGAAGTGGTAAAACTTTAACAATGATTGGCAAAATTAAATATTTATTAGAAATTAAAAAAGTAGAACCAGAAAGTATTTTATGTATCTCTTTTACAAATGAATCTGTAAAAAGTTTAAAGGAAAAAATCAATAATGATAAAATTCATGTTTTTACATTTCATAAACTAGCTATGCACATATTAAAGGAAGAAGAGAATTTTTTTGAAATTGCTCCTGATACCTTTTTAACAGAAACTATCGGTCTTTTTTTCCAAAATCATGTATGGAATCATCCCCTTTTAAAAAAACAATTTTGCAAACTCAATAAAAAAATTTTTTTTACCAACAAACAATATCTAAACATAATAAAAACAATACACATCAGACCAACAAACAATATCAAACTTTCTTAAATACTAAAGAACACATAGAAATTCAGAAATTAATTGCTACCTTTTTAGCATTATTTAGTACAAACAATTTATCTACCCATGACTTTAAAACTTTTTTCAAACTTACTAAAGAAAATTCTCTACTCTTTTTCCTCTATGCCATTTACAACTTTTACGAAAAAGAAAAAGAAATACAACATTATTATGACTTTGATGATTTGATTAAAAAGGCTATGCAATTATGTAAAGAAAAACGTATATGTAAATACAAAGAAATTATCATTGACGAATTTCAAGACACTTCCAAATTACGTCTAGATTTCATGAGGGAAGTTGTCAAAAATAATGATGCCAATTTAACCGTAGTTGGTGACGACTTTCAATCTATCTATAAATTTTCTGGTTGCGACTTAAATATATTTTTGAACTTCCAAAGATACTTTCAAGGTGCCAAAACTTTTAAGATAGAAAATACATATCGAAATAGTCAAGAACTTATAAAAATTGCTGGTGACTTTGTCATGCAAAATGAAAGACAAATTAAAAAAGATTTAAAATCTCACAAACATTTAGACAAACCGATTAAAATTATAAAATATTTTAATCCTTACAACGTTCTTTTAAAAATAATAAAAAAGATAGAAAAAGGTGAAATTTTAATCCTTGGGAGAAACAACTTTGATATTTACAATTTTATTCCTAAGGAAAAAATCACTTGGCTAGAACAAGGTTACTTTAAACTTGAAAAAGAACCTTACCATCTACGATACTTAACCATCCACAAATCTAAAGGTTTAGAAAGTGATAATGTTATTCTCATCAATTTAGTCGATAGCGAAATAGGACTACCTGCTAAAAGGAAAACTCCTGCTATTACTTACCTAATTCAAGAAAAAGAAAGTTTTTTATACGAAGAAGAAAGAAGACTTTTCTATGTTGCCTTAACCAGAACAAAGAATTATTGCTATTTATTAGTCCCTTATTTTAACCCATCTTCTTTTATTAAAGAAATAAAAAAGAAAATCTAGCAATCTAGATTTCCTCAATTTTCATTAAATTAGTTGTTTTTGTAACACCAGTTGGGAATCCACCTGTAATTACAACAATATCCTTTTTTTCTAAAGGCATAAACTCTTTAGCAGCCACAACACTCCTTTGAAGAACCTCATCTACAGAATTTAAAAGAGGAACATAAAGTGGATAAACACCCCAGTTCAAAGCAAGTCTTCTTCCAATTTCTTCATTTGGACAAGCTGCAAGGATAATAGAATTCGGTTTTAAATTACTAATCTTTCGCGCTGTAAATCCACTTACCGTTGCAGCAATAATTGCCTTTGCATGTAAAATATTAGCACTTTCTACAACACTATTTGCAATAGTTTGCGTAATACCAAATTCTTTTTTATACGTAAATAAATGTTCAAATGAAGCTGATTTTTCTGTTTCTTTACAAATATTTGCCATAAATTCTACAGTCTCAATTGGATGTTGTCCTACTGTAGATTCTCCAGACAACATAACAGCATCGGTTCCATCTAAAACAGCATTCGCAACATCGCTAATTTCAGCACGGGTAGGACGAGCATTCTTTTTCATCGACTCTAACATTTCTGTTGCTACAATACAAATCTTTCCTTGCTCACGGCAGTGTCTTATCATTTCTTTTTGAACAAGTGGCAATGTTTCCATACGCGTTTCAGTTCCTAAGTCCCCACGTGCTACCATAATTCCTTCTGATACCTCTAGAATTTCTTCTAAATTTTCAACACCTACTCCATTTTCAATCTTACAAATAATTGGCATATCTTCTCTTCCGTTTTCCTTTAGAATTTCACGTACTTCTAAAACGTTTTCTTTCGTAGAAACAAACGAAATAGCTAAAATATCACCATCATGATGGCAAGCATAAATAATATCTTCTCTATCTTGTTCACTTACATAAGGCATAGAAAGTAATACATCTGGAACACTTAAACTTTTTTTATTCCCAAGTACACCACCAACAACAATCTTACAAGTAAGACCATCTTCCTCTTTTGATATTACTTCTACTTTCATAAGACCGTTTTCAAGTAAAATTACATTTCCAACCGAAATAGAATCTAGTGCACTTGGATGATTTACACTAATTCTTTCCTCATTTCCTAAAACTTGTTCCTTAACAATACGAATTGTTTTTCCTTCTACTAAAGTAATTTCGCCATTTTCTAACATTCCACTACGAAATTCTGGTCCTTTTGAGTCATATAAGATTGCAATATTTGCACCTGTTCTTTTACGAACTTCTTTAACAGACGCAACGCATTTTTCTCTTTCTTCTATAGTAGCATGCGAAAAATTAATACGAGCAACATCCATACCAGCCCTTACCATATTCTCCATAACATCAGGTTCATTACTAGATGGTCCAATACTACAAATAATTTTCGTTTTCTTCATTTACTTCACTCCTTTTTAAAAACAAACAAAAACAATTTTATCATACGAAAAAGACATTGTAAATTCCTATTTTATGCCACAAAAAAACTATCATTAAAAATATTGTATGTTTTAATCATAGTTTTGCTTCTTTATTTTGCTTTTTTAGAAGATTTTTTATTTAATTCTTCTAAAATTTGATTTTTTATAGAATTATTATGGCACACAACAATAATAACGCCAATTGTAGTAATAGCTACATTCCATAGGACAATAGTAGCCGTATTTGATTTTTCTTCTTTATTCATTTCTTCAAATACGTCATAACGATTATTGCTATTATATAAAGATGTTATAGCAGATTCGATATCACTATTAAAACTTTCCCCATACCCTAAGAATGTCTTATCTCCAATTACAATATAAGGTACACCACTTGCTGCATCTCCTAAAAAACTAGAAACTGTTTTTAAAAGATTTGAGTTATTGGCATCACTCCATGTTTCAAAAGAAACTAGTTTAAAATAACTTCCATAATTTGGGACCAAAGTCTTCGCTACATATTCTAAAAAATCTTCACAATGTGTACAACCTTGGCCACGAAACATATAAATTGGAATTTGATTATCATTTTCTATGTAATTACTTAAATCTGCTGTAATTCCTTCTGCATTCAATGTTTCTTCTAAATTCATTGTTTTATATTGAGATAAATCTACCTTATCTTGGGCAAAAACTGTAATTGGCATAAACATAATCGTCAACAAAAATCCTATAATAATACTCTTTTTCAATCTACTTCTTCCTTCCATTGCGTTCCTACTATATCACATAATTTGATTTTTTTCAAAATACCATTTATATTTGCAAATCTTTTTCATATAAATTTTTATAAAATTCACATTTCTTTAAAAGTTCTTTATGCGTTCCACTATCGATTATTTTTCCATCTTCTACAACAAAAATACGATCACTATCAATAATGGTCGACAAGCGATGGGCAACAATTAAAATCGTATACTCCCCTTTGAGATTTTCGATGGCATTCTGTATTTCACTTTGTGTTTCATTATCAAGAGCACTTGTTGCTTCATCAAATAAAATAATTTCTGTTTTCATAAGTAGGGCTCTTGCAATTGCTAATCTTTGCTTTTGACCACCAGACAGAATGACTCCATTCTCTCCAACCTTTGTATCATATTTCTCTGGCAAACTCATAATAAATTCATCAAGACAAGCCATTTTGCATGCATTTCTAATTTCTTTTAACGTTGCATTTTCTTTCGCAAGTAACAAATTCTCTTTAATCGTAAAATTAAAAATATAAGGACTTTGCGTAATAATCGACATATTATCCCTTATGGAAGGACAATCGAGTTCATTGATATTATGTCCATCCAAGAATATCCCTCCATCATTAGTTTTATACAATCTTGTAATTAAATTAAATATCGTTGTTTTTCCAGCACCACTTTTTCCAACAAATGCCACCTTCTCGTTAGGATAAATTTCAAAATTCATATGGTTAAGAATTTTCTTATCCCCATACCCAAAAGATACATCTTGAAAACGAATATTTCCTTCTAGTTTTTTTATTTTTGTAGTTCCAAACTGTTCCTTTTGGAATCTTTCATCTTCAATCACTTCATAGATTCGATTAGAAGAAACAACAAATTTTTTATTATACTCAAGAAGTTGCACCACCCCTGTTAAAAGGTTCTTTATTTTAGATTGATAGTTATACAAAATAACAAATGTAGGAATAACTAAAAGACCTTTATGATAAAGATAAATACCAAATACGATAAAAAGTAAATCTGTAATTCCCCGAACGTTATTTTCATAATAACCATACTTTCTTTGAATGTTTAACATTTTAACTTCTTCATCAGAAGTTTCTATAATTTTATTAGAAGTCTGTTTTAAAATAGTATGACTTGCATTCAAAACTTTAATATCACGGATCCCTCTTACTAACTCACTTGTAAGTCCTGTCTTTTTTTCTTGCAAAGCTTTTACCTTTTTATGTACCTCATATTGCTTACTAAGTCTTTTCTTATTGATAAAAAAGATACTAAGGGAAACTAAAATTGCATAGAAGAAAAAATAACGATTTAACAAAAGAATAGCCACTAATACGCCGACATTAGAAATGACATAAGAAGTCCAATAAGTATATTCCATAAACATAGAAGAAATATCTTGGGTATCTCGATTTAAACGATCCACAAATAAACCATTTGATTCTTTATCAATTTCTTTTACTTCCAACTTTAAAGTTTCTCTAGCAACAGCTATCTGCAAATTAATGAGTGTTTTTTGATATACTTTTTGATAAAGAAATTCTTTAAAATAGAACATAATATACAAAATAAACTCAATTCCAAATACTGCTAAAGCTGATAATAAAAGTTGTTCCATCACCCCATCTGTAATGTTTAAAATAATTTGAGCTGAAACCAAAGGAAGAATAGCTCCGATTATTGCTTCTATAACACTTACAGAAGCATAACCAACTAAATTCCATTTACAGTCTTTTATATATTTCCAAGTTTTTTTTATATTTTTAAAAAAGTTAGAATTTTCTTGCGTTTTCATTTTTTATGCCTCCTTAAAATAATAATTAAACGCTTCTTTTATAACTTTTATAAATAAAGTAATAACATATGTATCTCCTCTTTTTCTTATTTATACGACTAACGTATCATATCACCAAAACTGATAAACTGTCTACCCATCGAGTTAAAACTATTTTCTAATTGTTCTTTTAAAACAGGAATGTTCTTTTCTTCTTTTAGCGGGTCCTGAATATAGTAGTATTCTTCATCCATTCCAGTTAAAACAACTGTATGAGAATTTTTAGGATATGTATACGTGTATTTTCTATCAAAACTAAACCAACTATAAATGCTATCTGCTTCTTGATAATCGATTGTTACCCAAATGACAACTGGATACTCTTGTGCGGCGAGAAAATATAAAGGCAATTTATTATACTCACTAATTTGTAAAAACAATTCCTCTTCTTTATGATAAGTTTTTAATACTTTTAAAACCGAGTTAGCCATCACAGGTTCAAAAGCACCCCATCCTCTATTTTCACTTGCTGGATCTCCTGCATAAACTTTAGATGGATCAGGTCCATATCGCTCTCCATTTTTTTCATAAACATTATCTTTTTCTAAAAAATTCTCCACAAATTCTTGCAAAGTTATATCGATCCCTACAGAATTTAAAAGCATTACTATGCTCGCCGATTCGCATCCATTTGGATAATCAGGATTTTGTAAAATGAGAGGAATTTCCTTTTTATTTGCATTTTCTTTTCGATAGTTTTCATACTGCTCTTTTGTATTGAAATACAAATTATAAGGAAATTTACTACCTAACTTTATTTCAAGAGAAGGATTGAATACATTAATTTGATTATTCTCTTTCTGGATAAGATAATCGGTTATGATTTTTTGATTTGTAAAATAATCGTTAGATAAGGAAGGAATTAGAGCATATTTTAACTTTTCTTGCTCACGACGATAAAGTTTTAACCAACACATATTTGAAATGATAAGTACAAAAATCAAAAACAAAATTATATATTTTTTCTTTATTTTCATATTTCTAAATTCCTTCTATTCTTGCAATCTAAGTATAACATACGGCAGACTTTGTCCGCAACTTAACCACTTTTCTTTTTAAAAATAAAAGTC
>CASDHD010000015.1 GCA_949280095.1 uncultured Bacilli bacterium | reverse complement strand
GCAGTAGAGGTATTAACATCATCTCTATCACATACTAGAAAACAATTATATTGTTCAAGTACAGATATAAGTTCTTCTAAATCTCTAACACTTCTTGTAACTCTATCTAACTTATAAGCCACAATATAGTTGATTTTACCTTTCTTCATATCAGATAACATCTCTTGAAATGCAGGTCTATGTTCCATATCTTTTGCACTTATTCCTGCATCCTCATAAATTTTAAATACTTCATAACCCTTAAATGCACAGAGTTGTAATAATTTTTCCTTTTGTTCTCCTAAAGAAAATCCTTCTCGCGCCTGATCTTCTGTACTGACACGAATATAAACTGCTGCAATACTCCTTTCGTTATCCATAATCATCATTCTCCTTTCTTTTCTTGGAATAGTGAAAGGCACCAAAAAAGGTGTCACATAACAAGGACACCTAGAATATATTGATTTTTACACGACAAAATAAATCAATATAGTGGGAGTATATAAACTCTCCAATTAATGCCTTGCTATGTACTCTGATAATTCAGACAATGGGATTTTCTTTTTTAGATTCCCTATGTAAAAATGTTTCTGTTCATTGAAGAATAAGTATAACTTATCATCAATAATAACTTTGTGTGGTTCCACGTATGCTAAATTCGTGTGTTCCACAATTCGTAAGTAACCATCTATGATTTCATAGGAGAGGTTATTAAATTTGCAAGACCATTTAATTTTGTCTTTGAGTTCATCACTCATATTGATTTTCTTTTTTACGATACTAATCATAACACATCACACCTTTCTTGACTAGACTAATTTAGTCGACAAAAAAATCAATCATATTTCAGATTGATTTAATCATTAACGTCACTCGGTGCGACGATTTTACCTTTTGGAGCGAGTCCCTAACAAGTTACGAACTTTGTTCTCTTTCTAAAATTATTATATATGAATTATTATTAAATTTCAATGGGAGTATAGAAAAATATATGCAAAAATGATATAATTTTATTAATTTAACGCGTTGTGCTAGTTGAAAGATAAAATAGCAGAAATATGAGTAGAATTATTATTCAAATAAGCTAATAAATTAAAGCAAAGAAATTTTATTTCTAAAGATGTTTGAAGTCCAAGCATACTTTTAGATCTTACACGTTCAATATCAAAATGTTCAATTAATTGATTAAAATTAGATTCTATTCTTCGCCTCAGGTGGGATATTAAGTTTCTAAATTCTTTTGGAAGAGGATTTTTACTATTACTTCTTTTTAATGCATACAATTTGATATTTTTCTCTTGTTTTAATTCCTCTACAAATTTTCCTACATATCCTTTATCTCCAAATAAAATATCAATATCAACAAGGTCAGCTAATTCAAATACTGCATCTCTATCATCAATATTAGCAGGTGTTAGTACATAGTCATATGGATTACCATCTAAATCTGTTATAACATGTACTTTAAAACCAAAATATTTCTCCTTTTTGCTTGCACAATAACCATACGTCGCAATACCTTTGAATAGTTTTGAAAAGAAAGCTCTTCCAAATTTACTTGTCGTTAATGGGAAACTGTCTACAATTTTATAAATAGAATGTTGAAATTTCATAAAATTTCTTCTTATTGCTCTTATAACGGTCATCAAAGAATTTATTGTTCTATTAAACCTTGAACGTTCTACATAGTTAACAAGACTAGGAAAATTTTGTATTAGAAATGGATATCCTTTATTTATACTAAATCCCAGACATTGAATGATCAAATAAATTGTTATTATTTCCACATCATTCATTTTTGCCTTATCTTTATTTTTTCTATTTTTAACAGATATAGGAACTACTACATCATATAGTTTGGTAACAATTTGTAAAAACATATTGAAAAGTTCTGTTACATTTTTAGGTTTTGTGTTATCATTTAATAAATCATTCATTTTTGATACCTCTTTTATTCTTTCAAATTTAGAGTATCATATTTTGAATGATTTTTCTATTTTTATAATTTAACTAGCACAACGCGTTAATTTAAAGATTTTTAACAATTATAATGGAGGAAATTATGCGAAGATTTATTTATTATGATAAAGATGGTATAGAATCTTATTTGGCTCAAATAACAAGCGGAATATCTTTTTCTTCATCAACAGAAACTACTAATAGTAATGAAATAGAACATCAAGAATCAAAAGAAAAAAATATACATTCTGATATAGGTGCAAAATTAGCAGGAATTGGTGCTGAAATCCAAGAAGATGTTAGTAATGGCGAGACTAACAAAACATCAACTAACCAATTAGTTAGATCTCTAGAAGAAAAAGTATTAAGTGATTATGCTTTTGATAAAGTATTTGATTATTTTTCAAAGAATGAAATGTTAAAAACATCTGATTTTGAAATAGGCGATGTTGTAAATTTAGAAGAAAATGTTACCTTTTTTGACTTCGATTATTTTGAAAAATTATTTTCGGAAAATGGTGTATCAAGTTTTTCTATAAAACAAGCAAAAGACAAATTGAAGAAATTTAGAGATTCTTTAACAGGACCACAAAAACAAAATATTGAAGTTAAAAATAAAATCAAAGAAATGGAAAGCATGATAAAGCAACAAGAAGAAGAGCGAAAATCTACTTTAGAAATATTAAATATGGCAAAAGTTACACTACCATATGTTAGATTTGTAATGACAAAGGAATGTTTAATTGTACTTAATGACGATTTCTTTAGAGATAATCCCAGTAATGTTGCATTTAAGTATGGAGGAAATATTCAAATTGTTGGTTATGTAACAAATATTATAAATGGTGACACGCAAGTAGAAAATCAAATCAATGCATTTTCAGAAATGTATAAAATGGTTAATCAAGTTTTGATGAGTTTATATAATGATACAAAATGTGTATATGTAATTCATCCTTTAGCAATGTATTATTAAATGGATTAATAGGAGGAAACATAATGAAAAATGTAATTATTACAGGTTCTGCAAATGGCGTTGGAAAAGCAGTTGCCCAAATATTAAAAAATGAAAATTTAATATTAATTGATATTGATAATGTAGGTCTAGAAAAAACAGCAAAAGAATTAGGTGAAAATTATTATGTATGCGATTTGAGTGATACAAATCAAATAAGTAAAGTAATATCTAAGGTAAATAAGCAATATAATAAAATTGATTGTTTAATTAATTGTGCTGGAATGTGGATTTCTGGAGATATATCAAAATTAGAACAACCTATATTTGATGAAATGAATACTTTAGATAGAATCAAAAGAGTAATTGATACTAATATATTTGGAACTATTGCTATGATAAAAAGTGTATTTCCAATTATGAAAAAACAAGGCTATGGGCAAATAATAAATATTAATTCTCAAAGTGGTGTTATGTGTGAGCCACCATTTCCAATTTATAATGCTACAAAACATAGCACAAATGCTTTTAGAAAAGCTATTCAAGACGATTTGGCAAGAAATAATATAAAAATAACTGATGTATGTCCTGGACTTATTCAAACTGACTTTTATAACAGAGCCAATAATCCATTACCAAAAGAAATAATGGATACAGGATTAACGCCAGAAGATGTTGCAAAAACTGTAAAATATGTTTTTGACTTACCTCACGAAATAACAATACCAAGTATAGAGGTAAGACATATAAAAAATTATTAGGAGGTTCAAATATGAACATAGGAAATTTAGAATTTAAGCCTATTGTAGAAAATAAAAACCTTATTCCTAAATGCATATATGACTTAGTTAATGATTGGAATAATTTAGAAGAGAAGAATAAATTTATGGTTGCAGAAATTAATCCTGATTTTGCAGATGGAAATAAACTTTGTGAAGAATATAATATTGATAAAAAAATAGGATTCAATTGTTTAATAGTTGAATGTAAAAGAAATGAGACAATTAAATACTGTGCTTTAATAGTTCCAGTTGGATATAAATACAATATGGGAAGCGTTGTAAGAAAATACACTAATTCAAGAGTTGTATCTGTAGCACCTCTTGATTATGTTTTAGATAAAACACAAATGGAATATGGAAGTATAACTCCTATTGGCCTTCCAGATGATTGGATGATATTAGTTGATCCACTAATTAAAGAACAAAAACAAATAATAATTGGTGGTGGTTTAGTAAATGCTAAAATATCATTACCTACAGAATTATTTTTAAAAATCCCCAATGTAGAAATTGTAGAAGGAATTGCTAAAGAGAATATTCTATAATATTTTTAAAGGGTATGGGAAATCCCATAATAGAAAACATACGGGAGTAGGTTTTCAGTGCTGGCTAGGACAAAAGCACAAACTTGTACTTACAGTAATTTTAAAGGACTGCTGGGTTTGCAGTCCTATTTTCAAATATAAATTAGTTCCTTTAAGATAACTTCTTCTGCTATATTTTTATAATTATTCATTAGTTTTACCCATTGAAGTTGGTTATCCATTTTATTTTTTTCAGATAGTAATTTATCAGAATTTTTGTATTGTTCCATTAAAGAATTTAATCTATTTTCTGCTTCAATACTAACTGAAACAAGATGATTTGTTAATTCATTTTTCATTAAAAGAGTTGTATAAAATGGCTTATTATTTTCTTTCAGATAGTGTAATCTTAAATAGCCATACTTGTTGATTTTCTCATTATTTTGTTTTTCTATTGTTAAGTTTGGTAATAAATAATCACCAACTTTTGTATAATTTAATTCCATTTTTTCATCTCTACATTTCTTTACTTTTAATATTTTTTTCATAAAAATCTACTGATTTTGTTTTGCTATTGTATTTAAAATAACCTTGTTCATTGTTTTTATCTATAACTTTAATAGTAAATCTATCAATTAAATATACATCAAACTCGCCAATAGATAATTGCCTTTTTAGATAATCAAGAACTTTAAATTATTCTATGGTATCTACTTGATTCTTTAAAATATTTTCTTTCGTTAATTGTTTCATTGCTAACTCCTTTCATTTTTAATTTGCTTTTACTACTTCTTTTTTAGGCACTAATAATAGAAAATCTTTAGATACATTTCCTTCAAAATAAGGACTGCCAATTATACCATCTACATAAAAATGACTATGGGCTTTAGCAAAAAAATCATCTACAAATTCACTTGAATATTCATTTCTTTTCATTTTTAAAATTGATAAAACATCATAATCTTTTTTCTTGATTTCTAATTCATCTTTTGTTATTTCATTTAGATATTTGATTCCAACAGTATCATTTTTTAGAACAATATATAAGTATTTGATAAACTCTGTACTACTTTTCGTAATAAATTCATCTGTAAATTTTATATTTTTAATATCAATGTTGTAATTACTATCTCTTGTGATTTCTATTTGTGATATAAGTCTATGAATCATATCTCGTTTGGCTTCTCTTGATAGTAAATTGTAGAAAAAAGTGAAGTCAAACATCTTAACATTTTTAAATACCAGTTTGTCATCTTCCTTTTCACAATCTAGTTTTTTAACAAGTTCTGTTGTGTATTCTTTAGATTCATTATCTGGATCAAGAGTTATTTTCTTTTTGTTTAGTTTTTCAATTTCTTTTTTGATAACATCGTTTTTGTAGTTAATTGTCTCAACATCTAATGTAGAACTTAAATATAAATCTACCAATCTTTTTTCTTGTAATCTTAATTTTTCAATCGCTTTTTCTACTTCCTTAACATCATTACTTTTTGTAGAATTGCAAGTAATGATTTCATTATTTGTACCCATCATAAAAATAGTTAATTCTTCTAAAACTCTTCTTAATTTAACTTCAATTTTCTCGGTATTATAATGAAGTCCATAGCCACTACAATTAAGATTTTTACATCTTAAATGGTAATAAACTTTTTGTTTTCCATTTGGATATTTAAAAGATTCAGAGGAAGCCATAATACTACCACATATCGGACATTTTACTAATCCTGAAAATAAATGAATAAACTCTCCATAGTTTGAATGTTTATTTTTCACTAATACATTTCTAGTAGCATTCCAAGTTGTTTCATCTATAATTGGCTCACAATAGTCTTTTACTCTTAAAATATCTTGTTGTTTTCGTTTATATTTTCCATATTCAAACACACCTATATAAATAGAATTAGTAAGTATTTTATAAACTCTGTCTGCTCTCCATTTACCATTTTTTAGATAGGCATTATAATCTTTCATAATTGTAGCAATACTTCTAGTAGAATTACCCTCTTGGCATAGTTTAAATATTTCTTTTACAACTTGGGCTTCTATTGGCTCTATTTCTAAATGACCTGTATCTTTATTTCTAACATAGCCATAAGGTGCTTTACTGGGGTGAATATGCTCTAGTGCCATTTCTTCCATTGCTCGTTTAGTTCTTGCTCCAATTTCTTTTCTCTCTCGTTGACCAAATACTAAATTCATACCAAATATCATTTCGCCATTAGCTGTAGATACATCATAAGGCTCTAAAATAAGTTCTATCTTAACATCGTGTTCTTCACAGTAATTGAGTAGCCAAAAGCCATCATAATTATTTCTTGTAAGTCTATCTACTTTAATTGCAATTAACTTATCAATCTTTTTAGATTTAATATCTGCAAGTAATCTTTGCATTTCTGGTCGCATTAAATCTTTTCCAGAATGACCTGCGTCATTATAAACATCAACAATACTATAATCGTTCTTCTCGCAATATTCTTTAATCATACGAAGTTGTGAATCAATAGAATAACCATTATCTCTTTGGTCGTCTGTACTTACTCTTACATATACTGCACATCTCATAAAATAATCATCTCCTCACTTGTTTCCTCACTCAGAAGCCAAAAAGTAGACTTCAATTATGAAAAAAGTTAAAATTTTACGCATTTTTTACACTTCTTTCATTAGTTTCCTCATTTAAAAGGGCTTTTACGAAGTCCAATTTGAAAAATTAGCCTCTCATATGTTTCCTCACAAAAATGGAAAAAGTGAAGTCTAAATTTTCAATTTCTTTAAAATTTGTGTAATTTCTGATAATGAATATTTTTGATTATGTTCTTTAATAAAGAATGGTTTGTTAGATATTTCGTTAATTTTATACTCTAGTATTGTAAGAGTAGTAGGATATGTAATTTGATACTCTGTAGGCTCTATAACCTGTAAATTAGTATGTAGAATATGTTTTATTGCACCTTTCTTAACTTTGTAAGTATAGTCTTTGATTACCTCCAAGATTTTGTTATTTGGCTTTAATGTTTCCATAGTTTTAAAATCCAACATCAAAAAAGTCCTCCTTCCTAGAAAGAGAACTTTAAGCCTTTTATATAAAATAAAAACTCACGAACCTTTAATAGTCCGTAAGTTGTTTTCAAATGGAGCGGATGATGGGAATCGAACCCACGTTATCAGCTTGGAAGGCTGAAGCTCTACCATTAAACTACATCCGCATTTCTTTCAGTAACAATTAAGATTATAACATAAATGATAAAAAATTCAACTATTTTTTTGTATCATTTAGTATATTTTATGCAAAAATGTTAGATAAGTGCATAATAATATAGAACTAAACTGATTTTTTTGTTATAATGAATTCACTTGCTGGAATAGCTCAGTTGGTAGAGCAACGCCCTCGTAACGCGTAGGTCGCAAGTTCGAGTCTTGTTTCCAGCACCATAAGAAAATAACCCATAATTTAGAACATATGGGTTTTTATTTTACCAATAAATTTCCAAAACATGTGCTATAATAAAAAAGAATAATTTGAAAAAGAAAAGAGCAGTTATATGAAAGAGAAGAAAATTTTCGGATTAACTAATGAAGAAGCGCAACAAAACTATTTAAACGGAAAAAGTAACATACCTGTAGAAGCCCCATCTAAAACCGTAAAAGAAATTATAAAAAACAATACTCTCACGTATTTTAACTTAGTTTTTTTCTTCATTACAATTTTATTAATCACCGTAGGTTCATTTCGTGATTTAACCTTTTTGCCTATCATAATTGCAAATACATTAATAGGAATTATCCAAGAAATACGTTCCAAAAAAGTCATCGATGAATTAACTATGTTACATGCTCCAACTGCAACCGTTATAAGAGAAGGAAAAGAAAAAGAAATCAAAATAGAACAGTTAGTATTAGATGACATTGTTCTATTTAAAAGTGGCGACCAAATCTGTGCAGATGCAATCATTATAGATGGAAAGGTTTCTGTAAATGAGTCCTTACTTACAGGAGAAGAAGATGAAATTACGAAAAAGGCAGAAGACGAATTATTATCTGGTAGCTTTGTGGTTTCTGGAACTTGTTATGCTCGTCTTACCAAAGTAGGAAATGATTCTTATATTTCAAAACTAACACTACAAGCCAAAGCAATAAACAATGAAGAAGAATCCGAAATCATTCGTTCCTTAAATAAAATAGTCAAACTTGCTGGAATTGTCATTATTCCTATAGGACTTACCTTATTTATTCAACAATTCGTCTTTGCTCATGAAACATTAAAAGTTAGCATTCAAGCCATGGTCGCTTCTGTAATTGGTATGATACCAGAAGGCTTATTTTTACTAGCTAGCGTAACACTTGCAATAAGTTCTATGCGTCTTGCAAAAAGTAAAGTTTTATTACACGATATGAAATCCATTGAAACCCTTGCTAGAGTAAACGTATTATGTGTAGATAAAACTGGAACCATCACGGACGGAACTATGAAAGTAAATAACATGGAAATTCTGGACCAAAACCAAGATATCAAAAAATTAAAAACACTTATAGGGAACTTTGTCTACAATCAAGCAGAAGATAATATTACGATGAAAGCTCTAAAAGATTACTTTAAAGGGAATACCAATCAAAAAGCAAATGAAGTATATGGTTTTTCTTCCGAATTTAAGTATAGTGGAGTGAACTTTGAAAAAGAGTCCTATATCATGGGTGCTCCTGAATTTGTTTTAGGAGAACACTTTAAAAAATACCAAAAAAAGATAGAAAAATATGCTGAAAAAGGCCTACGTGTATTAGTATTTGGACAATACAATAAGAAATTAGACGGTAAAAAATTAACTGGAACAACAACACCCTATGTTTTCCTTACCCTGTCTAATCCAATTCGAAAGAATGCTAAAGAGACATTTAACTATTTCAAACAACAAAATGTGGATATCAAAGTTATTTCTGGCGACAATCCCTTGACTGTATCACAAATTGCAAAAACTGCTGGAATAGAAAATGCTGAAAAATATATCGATGCTAGAACACTTATAACAGAAGCTGATATCAATAATGCAATACTTACCTATACTGTATTTGGTCGTGTCTCTCCAGAGCAAAAAAGAAAGTTTGTAAAAGCTCTACAAGAAAACGGAAAAACGGTTGCGATGACAGGAGATGGTGTTAATGATGTTTTAGCCTTAAAAGATGCCGACTGCAGTATTGCGATGGCTTCAGGGAGTGATGCAGCAGTACAAGTAGCTCAACTTGTTTTACTAGAATCTGATTTTTCAAAAATGCCAGAAATAGTACTTGAAGGAAGACAAGTTGTCAACAACTTACAAAGGTCAGGAAGTTTATTTTTAGTCAAAAATATATTTTCTTTTCTAATTTCCGTTCTTGCTATATTCTTTAGTATAAAATATCCTTTAGAACCAGCTCAAATTTCTTTGATCAGTATGTTTACCATTGGCATACCAGCTTTCTTCTTATCACAAGTGCCTAACCAAGAATTAATAGAAGGTCATTTTTTAAAAAATATTTTATTCAAAGCTATACCTGGGGGTCTAGTTGGAACAATTATTGTAGCAGCAATGGTGATATTCGGAACGATTTTTGAGGCAAGTACAGGGGACATTTCTTCGGCTTCAACAATTCTACTAGCTATTATTGGCTTAATGGTACTTTATAATATTAGCAAACCAATGGACAAATACAAATGGATGATCTTGCTATTTTGCACTCTAGGAATGCTACTTTCTATCGTTTTCCTAAAAGAATTATTCGGTATCACAGATAGCATGTCTATACAGGGAATACTACTTTGTATTAATTTTGCCTTGATCTCAGAGGTTATCTTACGTTTTCTAACTAATTTTTTTGAATTTATAAAAAACGTGATAGAAAACTTTAAAAAGAAATTTTTAATAAAAAAATACTAAGCAGCTAAACTTTTTATGTACTATAACACTTAATGTACAATAGATGATAGAACCGATTAAAAAATAGAACAAATACTTTTTATCATTTTTTGCAAACATATAGGTTTTCTTTAAATAACTAAAAAAACCTTTTAATTTCTTTTTTTCGTTTTCTTTCATAGATAAAACTTATAACGAATTAATTATACTATAAAATATTTCGTAAAGAAACTTCTTATATGCTATATAAAAAGCCATAGAATAAAACTATGACTTCTTCTTATTTTTATGTTTATGTTTTTTCTGCTTACAATATTTCTTGTGTTTCCTTCTAGGAATACTCAATTTAATAACAAAATGATAAATATGCGGTGCCATAAACCTTATATACGTTAATTTATCAAGAGTACTACGAAAACATCTCGTAAACCACATATAAAGAGAACAATTAATCCAATTGATGATTTGTACAATACATTTAATCAACTTATGACCATGATTTAACTTATAATTTTTAGGCTTACAAATTGTAAAACAAATGGCACTACCACAAACTGTAATTTTACTAGCATTATATCCGGCTTCTAAAAGCCCCTCTACAAAAGCAACCTGCATTTTTTGATTAGGAAAACGAACACATATCTTTAACATTAAATCCTTTGGTTTAGAAAACCTACCTACATCAAAACCAGTCAACCACCAAGTAAAACCACATCTTTTAAACAAAAAACATTTTTTATATAGTTCAAATTGCATTGGAAGAATTTCTGAATCATTTGCACATCTAAACTCATGTTTATTTTTACAATCTTTATCTTGAACATAAATACCTGCTTCTGCACCTGTTGTAATTCCATATTGTCCTTTCCAAAACTCAATACGATAACGTTTATGGTCGTAATTAAAATAAATTGGCTCACAATCCATTACCATATTCAAGTAAGGTGCCTTTAAATCGAAAAAATCCGAATAGCCCATATCCCTTTGCCAAGAGTCATTTTTTGAAATCACAATGTCTTGCTTTACATCAAACGCAAAACCAAATGGATTAAGTGCTTTATTAACTTCGTGTAATTTTTCTTCCTCACTCATATGACGAACTTTATGTATAACTCTTTTTCTTTTAATCAAGTAAAGAACAACTAGAAGAACAACAACTAAAATAGCTAAAGCAATAATAAAATAAATCATCATTCACCTCCTAGTATATTGTATAGAAAATAAGACTATACGAGGCGGTTTGTAACTAGAAGAAAAGAAAATTGTATAAAAAAAGAACGATTTTTTGTTCTTACTTACTATACGTATTCGTAAAAGCTATTTATAGTGACAACTATTGCTCCTTTAGGTTTTGTAGCACCAAAAGGTGAAACTTCTCCATTTCCAAAAAATGTTTTTTCACAAAATGTAAAATATTCTCCATCTACAAAAAAATGTGCAGTTCCAAACAATCTTAATCCTTTATAATTTTCATCAAATACAGTTAAGACTACATTGGGATTATGACGAATATTTTCTTGTGTATTTACCATTTCATTAACTGAAATGATAATTTTATTATCTTCTATCACTTTTACATCAGATGCAACGGCTAAGTTTGGATTATTTTCTTTATTTACAGTAGCAATGTGGATAGGTTTTCCGTCAATAAGTTCTTTATATTTAAATAAATTCATATATTTTCTCCCTCTTACAAATTTAGTATAGCAAAAAACTTTATGCTATTCTAGTAGCAACTAGAAAAATAATTTTTCTTAATTATAAATGTATGATAATATGTCAAAAATTTTAAGAAAAATATAACTTTTTATTGTATACTATACTTAGGTGAATAAACATATGAAACAAGAAATAGAATTAAAAGATATTGAACAATTTAGAAGTAAATACCAAGAAAATCAAAGCAATAGTAAAATAGAACAGAGTATAAAAAAGTTAGGATTACGTAAAACTTGCTTAAATAAAGACCTAGCCGCTCAATATAAATATGACTTTAATATTGAAATACCAAAGGTTAAGATTTACAACCAAAAGAAAAGTTATCAATGTAGTATTTATGCTTTCTTACGTGTAATAAAAAGTATTATGCAA
This sequence comes from uncultured Bacilli bacterium, assembly GCA_949280095.1. Taxonomy (GTDB): domain Bacteria; phylum Bacillota_I; class Bacilli_A; order RF39; family UBA660; genus MGBC108787. Next base: position 4,660 of record CASDHD010000015.1, on the reverse strand, counting down.
AAAGAAAATCCTACCTTAGATATAAATACTCTTGATTTATCTGCCAATTATCTTGATTTTTATGATAAATTAGAAAAAGTAAATTCCTGTTATAACGACTTACTTTCTCAAGATACAATTACATTAGAAGAAATAAATAACAAAGTAAACCGCTATATAGGAATATATGGAACTTTTCATTATTGTAGAGAACTTGTCAAAAAATATGGACTTGTTCCTGATGTTGCCATGAAAGAGGCAAGTGTAGAATATAATGCTTTTGAAACATTAGAACTTTTAAGAGCCAAAATAAAATCAGATGCTACTATATTATTAAATAAGAAGGATTACAATAAAGAAGAACTAAAAAATTATTTTATGAAAGAAGCCTATACATTTTTATCGAAAACGATGGGAAATCCACCTTTGCAATTTAAATGGGACAAAAAAGAAATGACTCCTTTAGAATTTAGAGATAGATATTTAAAAGATAATTTAGAAGACTACGTAACGATTATTTCCTATGACAAAGAAGTATTCTATAATAGTTATGCTTATATTCCTAATGTGTATTTAAAAGATACAGAGGAAATCAAAACATTAAGTATAGAAAAAATGAAAGAAACTGTAATAAAACAATTACAAGATGGCATAGGCGTTTGGTTTTCTTGTGAAGAATCTACTACATTAGACTATGACTTGAACTTATTAGATGATAATATCTACAAATATAAAGAACTATTAAATATAAAAGAAATTTCTAAAGAAGACAAACTAGCATTAGATTTAATTAACTATGACCATGCTATGTGTATCATTGGTGCAAAAGTAGACAATGGAGAAGTTAAGCAGTTTAAAGTAGATAATAGTTTTGATGAACATGGTAAGTATAAAGGACATTTAATTATGACGAATTCTTTCTTTGAGCAAGACATTATTACGATGGTTGTGAATAAGAAGTATTTGGATTAAAAAGGGCTTAGGAGATTGAAAAATGAAAAAAATGTTGAAAAATATTAATAATGAAGAATTTGAGTATGAAATAGTAAATCCTTCAGGGGGGGGGATCAGCGTAGTGGAACCTGGTTATATTATTACTCCAGGTGGAGAAATAATAGCAGTTCCAAAGGGCGAAGATCATAATACAGTTTTTTCTAATTATATCAATAAATATTTAGTTAATAAAATACAAAAGATATATCAAAGTACAGAAGGGGCCTTGGTATTATCAAAAATAAATCATGTAGTTTATTATGGAATCCGAATGAATGATTTGGGAAATATTTACAACAATGGAGGTAGTACAGAGGGGTTAGGATTATTAATACTACCAGAAAACTATTTAGAGAATATAACAAATTTTCAAAAAGAAGCAATAAAACTTTTATTAGCAACGAATAAATCTATTTTTGGGAATAGAGAAAAAATAAAAATTGAAATTCATGAAGGTTTTCATGAAGACGAATTAAATATAGAAAATTTCAAATTATTTTTAAATAGTGAAAAAGAATTAGAAAGAAAGTAAAAAAATATAAAAGAAGTGTTGTAGTATGCAAAGAATAACAAATGAATTAATTGACTGGTATCAAGAAAATAAAAGAGACTTACCATGGCGTCATACCAAAAATCCTTATCATATATGGATTAGTGAAATTATGCTTCAACAAACGAAAGTAGAAGTAGTAAAAGAATACTATGGTCGTTTTATAAATAAACTTCCAACCATTAAAGATTTAGCAAATTCTAGTGAAGATGAACTTTTAAAATTATGGGAAGGTCTTGGCTATTATACGCGTGTTCGTAATATGCAAAAAGCCGCTAAAATATTAGTTGAAAATGGTTATGACAATTTACCAAATACAAAAGAAGAATTAATAAATCTTCCTGGTGTTGGCAAATACACGGTAGGTGCCATCCTATCTATTGCTTATGATATACCTGCTCTTGCCATCGATGGAAATGTTTATCGTGTACTTGGAAGAGTTTATGAAATAAGCAAAGCAATTTCAACCCCATCTACTTACAAGATATATGCAGATATTTTGAAACAACAACTAATACCAGAAAATGCAAGTGATCTTACACAAAGCTTTATGGATTTTGGAAGTCTTATCTGTACCCCTAAAAATCCAAAATGCAAAGATTGCCCTTTAAATACTAAATGCCTAGCCTATAAAAAAGGCACACAAGAACACTTTCCAGTAAAACAAAGTAAAAGAGAACGAAAAATAGAAGAACGAGTTGTATTCCTATATATTTATAAAGATAAAGTGGCGATACAAAAACGAGAAGAAACAGGACTTCTAGCTTCTTTATACGAATTTCCAAATACTTTAAGGCCATTTTCATTAATTGATGTTGAAATTAATATGATGGATAGAAATATTCCTTATAAAACTGTTTCAGAAATTGGAGAAGCAAAGCATGTTTTTTCTCATATCATCTGGTATATGAAAGGATATGAAATTATAGTAAAGAAACCTTTAAAAGAATATATTTGGGTTTCTAAAGAAGAATTAAAAAACGAGTATTCTATTCCTAGTGCCTTCGCTTATTTTTATGATTATATAATGAATGAAGAATAAATAAAGCAAAAGAAGATAAGGTTAGAAGGTTTATCTTCTTTTATCTTAGAAACAACAATCTATTGACTTATTCAAAAAAGTGTGTAATATAAAATAAAAAAAGGAGCAAATAATGAAAAATAGAAAAAAAGAAAGAATTCAAGAAGAATATGGCAGTGAAATAATAACTGAGCAAAATGAAAAAATATTTTATGGAGAGAATGGAAAAGTGAGTGTAGCTAAATACTCAACAGAAGAATCATCGATTACAACCTATACTCGTATTACAAAAGAGGTTAAAGGGTATATGGAAAGTAAAGAGTTTGAAATCAGTTTTGTACAACATGGTGAAATTGATGAAATTATATTCAAACCTAAAATAGTTGATATAGCTGGCCAAGTATGGGGATGTAACATAGTGATATTAAAAAGTAATAAATCTATAATATGTAGTGCAAATATAGGAAGTATGTATGAAACGTGTTATACAGGTATTTCTGCAGAAGATTATCATAAAATCTTAAATGCTTTTGAACAAGCACTTGATCCAAACCAACCATTTCGTTTAAGAGAAGATGTACTTGAAGTTATGTATGAAATTAATAATTTACAAATTCAAACATTTGTAGAAATGTTTGGAAGTTGTCTGGGTTTTTATGGAATTTGTCCTATAGAAATCTCTGTAGGTCAACCTTTAATAAGAAAAAGAAATGTAAATATCAATGAAAATGAATAGGTAAACACCTATTTTTTTTCTTGGCATACACTAAAGGTAGGAGTTGGTAAAATGAAAAGAGGAATTGATGTCTCTGCCTACCAGGGAAGAATTGACTGGACCAAAGTAAAACCTTTTATTGAATTTGCGATTATAAGGTGTGGATATGGGAACGACTTAAGAAGACAAGATGATGTATATTACGAAAGAAATGCCCAAATGTGTAAAAACTTAAATATACCTTTTGGTGTCTACCTATTTAGCTATGCAACTACTCTAGATGAAGCAAGGAGTGAAGTAGAGCATACTCTAAGATTGATTAAGGATAAAAAGCTAGAATATCCCGTATTTTTAGATGTTGAAAGCAAAAGACAAATGGCTCTCCCTAAAGAGGACTTAGTTGAAATTGTAAAATACTATTGTGAAGAAATGCAAAAAGCTGGATATTATGTAGGAATATATTCTAGTCTAGACCGCTTTAAAAGTAATCTAGATTCAAAAGAACTGGATGTCTTCGATAAATGGGTAGCAGAGTGGAGTGATAGATTTACATATACAGGAGAAGCTGGAATGTGGCAACATACCTCTTATGAAGAAATAGCAGGTATACGTGGAAGAGTCGATGGAGACATAGCTTTCTATGATTACCCACAAATTATTCGTGATGCTCATCTTAACCATTTAGAAGACGAAACCTACAAATATCGAGCAGGAGAAAACGTATATGTAACAGGAGAAATCTATGAAGATAGTGATGCAAGAATTCCTATAAAAAGTGTTTGTGATACTGCATTCACAATTGAAAGCGTAATAGACAATGCTATTGCACCTTATAAAATAAGTGAAGGATATGTAAGAGAAAATTCTGTATATAAAAAAGCAAATTAAAAAAAGACAAGATTAAAATATTTTGTCTTTTTTTAACGAATGGCTTGAAATTAAGATTTACTTCTATATAATACAAATTCGTGTTACTAATTTGGGCATCTGCCTTACGGATTTTGTCCTTTTGAAGGGGGTTTGGCTTATTCGAAAGGGAGAGAGGAAGTAGGGTTATGAAACAAGAGATATATTTTCTTAAAGTAATGATAATATTATTAATTGCTATTATACTGCTTTTAGTAATAAAAATGACGCTAGTATAGCGCCGACATAATTTTAGGCGTTATCCAATATTAGTAACACCATATATTAAGTATAATATTATTTTTTATAAATTTCAAATTTTTTTCAATTGCTCTACAAATAGAAAGTGATAAATAGAAAAGTTATGTTAGATAATATTCCTAATATGTAAAATTTTTTATTGTAATTGGTAAACAAATAAAAGAATTTATTTCGATAATTTTATAGGCAAATTCCAAAAATAATGGTTACACTTTTTTATAAAGTTGGGGTGACA
>CASDHD010000014.1 GCA_949280095.1 uncultured Bacilli bacterium | reverse complement strand
ATTCGCCTCTTTTCTATGTTCTTAAAGTTCGTAATCACCTATCTAATTCCTATTATAAATAATGCCAAAATTACGGTGTTCTTAATTAAATTATAATCAACCAGTTTATATTTATTGGATTTTGTCGATTATTTTCCATATTTTTTCACTTCCTTTATTTATTACATAACTTTTTTATTTCATCGTTTTTACATAAGAACCATCTAGATATTTTTTTATCAAATAATTTATATTTTTCAACATTAAATTTCTGTTTATTTGATAAAATGTGTCCTATAGAGCACCCATTCACACTTAAATAATTAGTATTATAAAAATTATTCCTTATATAAAAATCTAATCTTTTTTTTCTAATTATACAATCATCATATTTTTCGTTTATCTCATCTATATTTAAATATATTTCATTATCCTTGTTATTACTTAAATACCATTTCAATAAATAAGTGCCTATTCCTTTATTTCTATATTTTTCTTTTACTGCTAAATACAAAATAAATTTTTGACTATTATCATTAATCAAATATATAAATGCCACAACTTCGTTTTTAATTAATAACATATACATATTAGCTCTTTTAAAAATTATATTTACTAATAAAATCATTATGGAAAATCTATTTTCTTTATCAAAACAATTTAAATATATTTTTTTGATATCTTGATACTTAGTAATAGTAAATTTTTTTATTTCATAGTTCATTTATTCATCTCCTTTTATTTAATTTTTACTAATTCTGTTAAATAATTTTTAGCAATATCAACATCATATTTATAAATAGGGCCATTTGGAGATCCAGTCCAATTCGTTAAACCCATATTATCTTTTTCTGAATCGACTCTATTATAAATAATCTCCGCAGCGGTATTACCAGTTACAGAGTAATGAAGTTTGTTCTGCACAGTTTTAAAAAAAGTTTTAGTGATTTCAGAATCTTTATCATAATCGATACTACAGGATGAATATATATCAGTTATCTTTTGATAGAATCTTCTTTCACTGGACCTGATATTTCTAATTCTTTCTAATGTTCTTTCAAAATAATCTTCCCCAAAAATATAATTTGGATTTTTTAATCTCTCATCATCCATAACAACACCAGTAATTAAGTATTCTTTTAAAACTTTTGTTGCCCATATCCTAAATTGTGTTGCTTTTTTAGAATTAACACGATACCCTACTGCAATAATCATATCTAAATTGTATATTTTGGATTTTCTCCCGCCTGTACTTTCGTCGGAAATTCCGACAGAAGTTCCTTCCTTAAGTTCACCACTATTTAATATATTATTAATATGTTCTGTTATTGTACTTCTTCCTACTCCAAATAGTTCAGCAATTAGGTTTTGTGTTAACCAAATATCATTATTAATTAATAATACATTTACTTTTATATCGTTATTATCATCACGATAAATTAAAAAATCATGAGTAGTTATTTGTAAATCATTTTTCATTTATATTCACCTCTTTCTTATGTTCTTAAATGTCGTAATCACCTTTCTAATTCTTATTATAAATAGTGCCAAAATTACTATATTTTTATAATTTTTTAGTGTTTTTAACCATTTTTAATGAAAATATGCAAGATCCAAATCGGATAATTTCCTTTATTTATAAGGGATTAAGAGTGTTCTTAATTAAATCGTAATCAACCAGTTAATATTTGCCCCGTTTTGTCGATTATTTTCCATCTTTATCACTTCCTTTTATTTTGTTTTACTATAATACTCAACTCCAGAATATGTTCCATCTTTATTTAATCTTCTATTTGCAATATAGCCATCTTTAATAAAACCCACTTTTTCCATTACTCTAGATGATTGTTTATTTAATTCATTACAAGAACATTCTACCAAATAATAACCACTATCAAGTAAATAATCAGATACCGCTTTTAATGCTTCGCTAGCATATCCATTGCCCCAATAATCATATCTAACAACATATCCAACATTACAATAATTATGTTTTTTATTTACTGTATTTACTGAAATATTTCCAATTGTTATATTATTCTCTTTTAAAACAATTGACCATCTTTCATATTTAGATTCTTCTACTTCACTCATGCAATTTCTAATATATTCAAGTTCCTCAACTTTTGTTAAATTAGGAAACGGGATATAAGTATGCAATCTATCATCATGTAATATTTCATAAAAAGCATCAATATCACTTTCGTTATATCTTCTTAGAATTAACCTCTCTGTCTCTATTTTAGGACTTAACATATTCCTCACTACTCCTTTTTTATCTATATAAATTTTTCAATACATTAGTAAGACAATCGTCTGCAGTTTTATCTGTATCAGAGAATCTCATTCTAACTAATTTTCCTTTTATCTTAAATATATAAGGATTTTTTGTTTTCATAATAAAATCTAATATTCTTTCTTCACTGGGTTTTCTTCTGTCTATTTTTATAGAACTTATTTCATCTATATCTTCTAATTTCACATCATCGAGATTTACATTTCTACAACGTTCTAATTTTTCTCTTAATTCTTCGATATTGTATTTATTCATAAAATCGCACTCCAACTTGATTATATAGTTAATCATAATTATTGTTAAATGTGCAATATTAATTTTTTTATTTACTCATTAAGTGTACTTTCTATTTTTTGTTGCTCATCAATATATTGATAATTCAACGCATTATCTTTAGAAATTGCAGATTTTTTTGTCTCTTTTTCATAAGAAAGCCTTGCATCATTTGCAACTTTTCCGCCTCGTTTTGCAACATTCATATTTTCCCTTAAACCCTGTGGATGTTCAGAAGTTGCGATATCACGAGCAGCAATTTCACCAATATTAGTTAGTGCAACTTCTATATCAGTCATATTGTCTCGTAGTGATTCTTTTCTTATTCCTTTATATGCTTTATACTCACTTGCTTTCATTCCAGACCAGCCTTTATTTTGTAAGTAATGCATATTCTATTGGTTTGGTTATGCCGCCTTCTTTCCAAATGTCTGTAAGTTAAATCTATCTACAATTCCTGTTAGTCTAGCCTTGATCCATTCATCATTATATCATTTACTACGATAGTAATTTATAGCTCGATTTATTGCTATTTCAGGGTCAAATACTTCATCAATTCTTTCACTTCCAAGATTTGCAAGCCACATTTTAAAAGGTTCTGCTTTTGGACTAGGTATAGATTCAATTAATCTAAATATATTTTTTGTATCTAGCATATCAGTATAACGCATTTTTCCATCTTTTGCCCTTAATTTTAAAGTGTCACATTTTGTGACGGTTTCATTTCCTTCTTGAATCATTCTTGATTTTAGCGTTCTCCAATAATGAGATGGATCTTTACTCTCTGTTAAAACACTAATAACATCAACTACACTAAAATAATAATCTTCTTTTTCACTATCCCAAATACTTCTTATTTCTTTATCTTCAAATAGATTTGATATTGTTTCTAATTTATTGTTCAATTTTACACCTTCTTTCTTTTTGTTTTTGAGCGTTTTTTAATGAAAATATGCAAGATCTAAATTGGATAATTTCCTTTATTTATAAGGAGTTAAGGGTGTTCTTGATTAAATCGTAATCAACCAGTTTATATTTGTCCCATTTTGTCGATTGTTCATTTATTTTTGTCCTTAGACCAATATATCCCACTGGAATATCATTAGCATACATAATATAGGTAACAGTTGGTGTATCAAACTCACTAATATTCTGATATTTTCTTGCAAGTTGATTTTCTAAATAGTTTTTAAATGCTTCATAAGGCAACCCATTTTACAACTTGCTTATTTTTTATATCTCATAAAATATCTTGTCTCTGTTTCCTCTTGTATCTTAAAGCCTAATTTTTTATATAAATTTAAGGCAATGACATTCTCTTTATAAACCCATAAGTAGACAATTTTGTTTTCTTTTAAAATTTTCTTTATGAGCGTACTTCCTATTTTCTTATCTCTATACGGTTCTAGTAAATAGATTTCATCTAGTAATATACCGTCTTCATAACTTTTAATACAAAAGCAACCAATAATTTGATTTTTTATTTTTAATACTTGATAGTTTTGTATTTCTTTTTCGATATTTTCTTGAACATATTTTTTAATTTTTTCTGTTTCCTCTTTTGTTAAATCTTTAGCATAATCAAAAATAGTATTCAATTTAAACTCTTGTAAGATTTCTTGATGACTTCGAACGGCATTTTCTAAAGAATACGAAATGCTTGTTTCCTGTTCTTTAAACATTGCTTACTTTAACTTCCCAAAACGATTAAAAGGGTAGATTATGAAATTGGTTGTACCTTTTATTTGACTTTTTTTAATAGGTCCTATGGTTCTACTATCTAAAGATACAGCACGATTGTCTCCTAACACGAAATATTCATCATCTTTTAAGGTAATTGTTTCATAATTACTCGTTTCACCATACGCATATACATCCTCTATTTTTTTATCATTGATATAGATAGTATTATTTTCAATTGTAATTTTTTCACCAGGAAGTCCATACACTCTTTTGATAAGCTCATCATTACGAGCATCTAAAACGACAATATCATAACGCTCTGGTGTCCCTAATTTATTAAGAATCATAAATTCTTTACCTTCTAACGTATTATACATCGAATTCCCATTTACTTTTATAGGAGTTACAATAAAAGTTCTTATAAGCAAAACGACAATAAATATAATCAAATAAGGCAACAATTCTTTACAGTTTTTTATTATTTTTTCTTTCATATTCTTAAACCTCGTATTTTTATTATACAACAGAATCATCTATTATAAAACTAAAAAAGAAGCCTTATTTTGCTTCTTTCATACTGCTATTTCTTTCTTTAACTTTATATTCCTTACGCATATTTTTAATAAAGTTAAGTTTAGCACGACGAACCATACCTTTTTTCACAACTGTAATCTTATCAATAGTTGGTGTATTTATCGGGAATACTCTTACTACTCCTACACTTCCACTCTTTTTACGAACAGAGAAAGTTTCAGATACACCAGAGCCTTTCTTAGCAATTACAATTCCTTCAAAAGCTTGGATTCTTTCTTTTTTTCCTTCTTTTACCCAAACATCTACTCGTACTGTATCTCCTACACGGAATTCAGGAATGTCTGGTTTCATATGCTTTTTATTAATTTTGTCTACTAAATTAGCCATACGTCTACATCCTTTCTAAAAATTTCATCTTCTGTAATCATAAATATATGTAACTTCAGCGGATTACATGCTTAAAAAGCAGAATCATTATAACAAATAATTAAGAATTATGCAAATTTTTTATCTACTACGCCCTTTTTCTAAACTTTCTGTATAGATTCTTTCTTCTTCTAATTTTAAAACCACTAGCTTTTCTTTTAACTCATTTTCTAAAACTTTTAAGCGTTTCATATATTTCTCATATTCTTCTTTCTTTAAATATTCTTGATATTTATTTTTCATTTTTTCTTTTTCACGGGAAAGTTCATCTAAAGCAATCGTAGCATCTCCACTTGCTACATCATTGCTATTTAAGACACGTAAAATTATAGCTGCAAGTTTACGAAAAGAGGTATCTAATTTTTTCTTTAAAATACTATTCGTAAATTCTAAATTGGTGATGGATAAACTACTAATTTTAATTAAATTGTTACTTTTAATGTTTGGTTTAAATACGTAACCTTCTTCTTTGAAATTAAATTTATTTAGTTTTTTGTTTTTGTTTTTTTTCTTTATTACATAATTTTCCATATCTTCACCTTAGTTCATTAAATCTTTTCTTTTTTCTGCGGTTTTTTTTAGTTGTTGTTCTTTACGCCACTCTTCTATTTTAGCATGATTTCCACTTAGTAGTACATCAGGAACTTTTAAGCCACGAAAATCTCTAGGTTTTGTATAAGTAGGATAATCCAATAGGTTATTTGAAAAGGATTCTTCCTGATATGATTCTTTTTTGATTACACCATCAAGTAATCTTACCACACTATCAACAACAGCCATTGCGGGTATTTCGCCCCCAGTTAAAATATAATCCCCAATACTTATTTCTTCATCAACAAACTGCCTAATACGTTCATCAAATCCTTCATAATGACCACATACCAAAATAAGATGATGCTCATTTTTTAGTTCTACTGCATGCTCTTGTTTGTAAGTTTTCCCTTGTGGGCACATTAAAATTACTTTGGAATCTTTCTGTTTACACGATTCAATCGCTTCTACTAAAGGCTCTACCATTAAAACCATTCCACTTCCTCCACCATAAGGGGTATCATCAACTTGGCTATTGTTTAAATGAGAAAAATCTCGAAAGTTTATGATATTGATTTCTACTTGTTTCTTTTCAATGGCTCTTTTTATAATAGATTCACTTAAGAAGTTCTCAAACATATTGGGAAAAAGCGTTAAAATATCAATTTTCATAATATTAAATCTTTGCCCCCTTCGACAAATACCTTTTTGTTTTCTAAATCTACTTTTTTTATAAAATTAGAATGCAAAGGGATATAAAAGCTTTTCTTCCCTTCAATTTCTAATAAAATATTGGCTTTATTATACACGATTTCTTTTATTTTACCTAATGTTTTTTCATTTTCTATAATAAATAAACCGATTAAGTCACTGTAGAGGTATTCTTCTTCTTTTAATTTTAATATTTCTCTTTTGACATAAACAAGTTTTCCTTTATATTTTAACACATCATTAATATTTGAATAGCCTTCTAACGTAATCATTTCATACTCTTTATGATGACGATACGTTTTGACCACTTCTTTTATTTTTTCTTGCCCAATAAAAATTTCAATTCCTGGTAAAAAAACTCGTTCTTTTTTTTCAAAATCACTTAAAATTCTTAATTCTCCTTTAATACCATGCGTATTTACAATGCGCCCAATATAAATATAGTTCATAAAAGTCTACTTCTTTCTTCTTATTCTATAATTTCTAATTTTTTAAAATTTTCTATTTTCTTTTTGCTCAGACTCACGATACATTTTATCATATTCTTCTTGAATAACTTTGATAATAATAGAAATAGCTTGATTTTTTGTAAGGGATAAAAGATACCGATACATATCATTTTCTCTTTGGTAATAAATATTAAATCCCCATTGGTAATCTATGTATTTTATCTCCATATCTTCTGGATATCCCATATGTATTAATCCTTTTCTTAAGTAAAAAAGTATTTTTTCTTCTGATAATTCATTTTTCATTTTTATTTCCTTTCATATAATTCATACATTAAAATGCTTGCTGCAACCCCTGCGTTTAAGGATTCCACCGATTCGTTCATGTTAATTTTTATGAAAGAGGTTGCATATTTTTTTAATTCTTCTTTCACACCATTCCCTTCATTTCCAATTATTAGAGCAACTTTTTTTTGTATAGAAATGTCTTTGATGTTTTTTCCTTTTCTTACATCCGTTATAAGTATTTGATAATCATTTTTTATTTTGTTTAAAAAGTCTTTTAAATCCTTTCGAACTACATTTATATGAAAGAGCATTCCTTCTGATGCTCGAATCACTTTTTCATTATATAAATCAACTGTATCTGTTCCAATGACAATATCTTGAAAATCAAAAGCAAGAGCACTTCTTATCATCGTCCCTAAATTTCCAGGATCTTGAATATTATCGAGTATTAAAATTTTATCTTTTAAAGGTTCTTCTTCTAATTTATAACAAATAGCAATTCGATTTGAAATGCTAACTTGACTAGAAAGTTTTTTCATGATTTGTTCGGTTACGTAAAAATCTGCTTCTTCTTGTTCTTTATAGGAAATAATTTCTTTGATCACTTTCTTTTTTTCTGCTTCTTTGATAAGATGTTCTCCCTCGATTAAAAATAAACCTGTTTCATCGCGATATTTTTTTGTTTTTAATTTTTCCCATTCTTTCACACGGGAATTTGATAGTGATTCTATTTTCATATTAACTCCTTAATCTTTTTCTTGCCTCTTTGTATTTTGGATAATATTTTTCTACATGGGACCAAAATCTTGCACTATGGTTTGGTTCGTAAAAATGGCAAAGTTCATGAATAATGACATAATCAAGTAAATCAATGTCTTTTTTTAATAACTCCGTATTCAGGGTAATGGTATTAGAGCCTCGATTGTTCACACCCCATCTTGTTTTCATATTTCGAAATTTTAAAGTAAATTTAGGGATATTTTTAAAATACGGAATAATTCGCTCTACTTCTGAGGTAAAAATCCGTTTCACTTCGCTTGCATAAAATTTTTGTAAACTTTTTTCATTTTTTACAAAAAAGACATCTCCTTCAAAATAAGGATTTTTTACACTTTCATTATAACAAATGGTATATTGATGTCCTAAATAGTTAAAAAATAAATCATTGTAAGTTGTTTTTGTTATTTCACGATACATTTTGGTGATTTTTTTTATATTATTGTCGATTAAATTTTCAATGTCTTTTTCTCTTACAAAACGATTGCATGTAGCGTAGAGTTTTTTATCTTCCTTGAAACGTAAGTATATGTTTTTGTTATTTTTATAAACAATGACTACCTCTACAACATCACCATCAATTATTGTTTGCATAAAACCACCTACGTTTTATTTTAGCATAGAACGACCATGAAAAAAAGTATCCAAAATTTGAATACTCATCTTATAGGTAATCTAAAAGCTCAATAAATTTCTCATACCCTGATTCAGAATTTAAGTGTCCACCACCCTGAACAACAATTTGTTTCGTACTCACTTTGTCTGCAAATTCTTTTTCTACTTCGTATTTTACATAAGGATCATTATTAGAATAGAAACAAATAATCTCGCTACAATATTTTTTAACATCTTCTAAATCATCAAAATACATACTCACATTTACAGCATCATATTCTTCATTTATTCCTAAGTAGTTATTAAATCCACAAACTAACACAAGTTTTTTTACCTTGATTTTATGTTCTACTAAAAATTTACAGATAAATATTGGCCCTATAGAATGAGCAAAAATAATTGTATTCTCATTTAAAAGTCCTGATTCTACATAAGTATTTAAAAGTTTAGACCAATTTTCATAGTTTTGATATCCTACACCTGAGGGAAAATCTGGTGTATAAACATCTAAATTTAACTTTTCTATTTCCTTTCTTAGATATGGAATCCAGTTAGAAAATGGGCTAGCAAAACTACCATGTAGGATTAAATAATTTTTATTCATAGTTCCTCCTTAAAATCCATGGCCACCGCCTCCTCCTCCGCCGAAGCCTCCGCCAGATGAGAATCCTCCACCAAATCCGCTTCCGCTTGATGCACTAGAGTTTGCTCTTTCTCTTGTAATAGCAGCACTATTAGCTTGTATCGAACTTGTTACAGCATTATGGATGGAATTAAAGACATACCAATCGGTGAATGTTGGGTAATAACCTCCCATATAAGCACCCGAGGTTTCTAATTCCTTTATTTTTACATTCATAACTTTTGATACTTTTTCAGCAAGACCAAAAACTGTTGCATAAACCATGTATCGTTCCCATAAAGCAATTTCTGGTAGTTCTTTTGTATCAAAGGTTCCAAAATCATTTAAGAATTTTTTGAATGCTTTCCATTTAGCATAATCTTCATTTCCTTTTTTGGTTCTTTTAAAGAAAAGACAAGTATAAATTAAGAAGAAAACAGCAATAAATATGTTAATCACAGGAAGAACTATTTCAATATTTAAAACTCCTGGTAATATACAAAGTAAAAATCCTACTATTAAAAACAAAATACTAATAATCTGAGATGTACCATTTTTTTCAAAAAAGTTTTGCTTTTTACCATCCTTTATTACATCTTTTTGCCATGAATTATAGTTGGCTAAAAATTTTTCACAAGTTTTTGTACCACTTGCATAAGCTTTTAATTCTTTTGAGGTAAAGGAATTCTCTTTTCCTACTCTTTTAAATAAAAATTCTATCAAATATTTTTCTGTTTCGTTTATATTTTCCGTCTTTTCATTTAAAGTGAATTTATATTCCTTTTTCTTCTTATTAGATGGAATTTCTTCTACAGAAATTACTTTTTTATAAATTAAATTCATAATAGATGCACTCATAGCATTGGATGTGATTTTTTTGTTCATTAAATAATCGACAACTTCGACATTATAATCATCAATAAATTCACGATTGTATTCGTTTTGAAATTCACTTTTGTATTCTTTATCAAATTTAAAATATACATATATCCAAGCAATGATTAGAGCAATTAAATAAACGATAGAGGCTCCTAAGAAACCATAGTAAAGGATTTTGGACTGTTTTCTTTTGGCATTTTGTTCTTCTGCTCTTTCTGTTTCTACTGCTATAATTCCATCTAGCGCTTCGTCATTTATGACTTTCTTAACAGTATTTTTATCCACTAAGGATTTTGCAAATGTTGTACGAATATCTACTGCATTATGAGCATCTAGTTTATTTATTGTTGCTAAAAGATAGCTATTGTCATAGGAATGTATTTCCCCAGCCATATCGCCATGGGCCCATACACGAAAATTTGAACTTTCATCTTTTCTTGGCAAATTGACTCTAATTTGTAAATCACGAATATTATCTTCGTAATCATACCCGATAAATGTCCAATAAAGTTCTGCTACATCTTGATGTAATACAATAGCATCTTTTATTTTATAAGTGATTTTAAACGCTACTGTCTCACTATTAGATTTAAAATACATTTTATAGCTTAATCCGTTTGTAATTTTACTTTCTAAATAACCATAATTGTTTGCTTGACCTTTCGTTAAATCTTGAAAATCATTATCTTTTATAGTATCGAAGCTAACAGAATTCACTTTCTTTGCCGCAACATTCTCGATTTCAATTCCTGTTGCATTATAAATTTGATTATTTGCATATCCATTGTCTTTTAAATTGCTATTTTTATAAACGATGTCTCTTACATAGCCATTAAAACTTCCTTTTAATACCAGAAGTTCTGTAACTTCTACATCACCATTTTCTAAGATATTAGCATTGATATAATAATGTTTTATATCATAATCTACAGTATCTGCTTGGACGATTAAAGGAATAAAAAATAGTAAAGAAAGTAAGATTAATATTGTTTTTTTCATAAATATCACTCCTATAAAAGAAAATTTTAAGGCAATGCTTAAAATTTTACTTGTACATTTTCTCTTTCCGTTTCATTTGCTTCAAAGAAAGCTTCTTTTTTAAAATTGAACATAGAAGCAATAATATTGCTAGGTACAACTTCTATTTTATTATTGTATGTAAGAACAGTATCGTTATAAAATTGTCTAGCACTTGCAATTTTACTTTCTGTTTCTTGTAATTCATGTTGCAATTCTGTAAAATTTGTATTCGCTTTTAAATCTGGGTAACTTTCAGATAATGCAAATAGTTTCGTCATTGCTTTTGTAAGTTCTCCATCAGCTTTCATCTCGTCTTCTGGTGTTGTAGCACTTAAAAATGTATTTCTAGCTTTGATAACATTTTCTAAAGTTTCACTTTCATGTTTAGTGTATCCTTTAACAGTTTCGACTAGATTAGGAATCAAGTCAAATCTTCTTTTTAACTGTACATCGATTTGCGCCCATTGGTCGCGAACTCTGTTTCTTAAAACCACCAATTTGTTATAGGTTGCTACCACGAAGATAATGATAAGAACAACAATTGCAAGAATTATCCATAACCACATTTTTTATCTCCTCCTTATATTTTCTATTCTATCATATGTTTTAAAATTCTACAATAAAACATAAAATGTAATGGTGAAAATTATGATATTTTTTACAGGATTTTTAGTTGGTGTTGTAAGTCTCATTCCAGGTATTAGTGGTGGGACCATATTAATTCTTATGAAAAAGTATGAAATCGTATCCAATGCTATTTCAAATTTTAAACAAAAAGAAAATCATATTTTATTACTTTCTTTAGTTTTGGGTATTTTTTTAGGAACGATTACTTTTGCACGGGTTATCGAACTCTTCTTTTATTTCGCACCAAATTGTACATTGATTTTGTTTAGTGGTTTTGTGCTTTTTTCCATTCCAGATTTAATAAAAAGTGAAAAAATGAAACCTAATATCTTATGGATTTTTCTAGGTGCACTTGCTATTTATATTTTGTCTACTTTGAGCGTAACCTCAGCACCTATTATTCTAGATTATCCTAAAATCACTATTCTTTTTTTAATTTCATTTAGCTTTTATGGACTACTTGACGGTTTTTTCACAATTTTGCCTGGAGTATCAGGTTCAATGGTAATGATGATAATAGGACCTTATTATTTATACAAATCATATTTGGCGAATTTAAATTTTCAAAATATTATTTTTTTAGTTCCTCTTCTTTGCTATTTTCTTGGAGATGTTCTTGGCTTTTTTATCGGTAGTAAAGTCTCTTTATATTTCTTAAAGCATCTACGCAACATTTTTATGAGTTTTGTTTTGGGTATGGTTATAGCAAGTGCTCTGGTCTTACTTCCAGTACATTCTTTAACAACTTCCAATATTCTTTTGTATATTATTGTTCTTTTAATAAGTTATATTATTTCGCAATTATTGAATTTAGTTAAATAGATTTTTTTATTTTTATCACTGGCTTTATTTTTTTATATGTCGTATGACTTAAAGCAGTTGTATTTCCTAAATTAATAGAACTTAGACCATTGTTTCTAGAATCGCTTGTTAAATACCAAATCTCTGTATCATTTAGAATGTCAAATTCAGTGGCAAGCGGGATTCGAAAATAAGCAGAATAGTCCATTATATTGTCACTAAAATCCATAAGTTGCATAATCCCTAAAGAAATAGATTTTTGTAGTGGTGCATTCTTATTAAACCATTCTTCTATGATTCTTTTTACAACACTGCTATTCCAAGTATAATAATTGTAAGCTATATTGCTTTCAAAATTACAAAATAGTCCGTGATAATAGTTTAAACACATTAAAGATTTATCTTCTTGGCTTGCGTTTAGAATACCAATATCTGTTAAAGCACTATTTATTTCTTCTTCGGACAAAGTTCTTGCTAAAATCAAGGTTACATTTTCCCCATCGTCTTCTATAACATTCCATCTGTCTGAGCCAAAAATTAATTCCTCACCAACTTCGTATTCTTTATTTTCTAGGGTTACAGGATTAAATTCTGCTAAGCCATTTAAATATTCTTGCGTTTCCTTTTTCACATCATTTAATAAAATACGATTTTTAGCATAATCACTTAAAATGGTTAATAGTGTGATTAGAAAAACTAAAAAAAAGGAATATATTAAAGAAATTGCAATAAATCCTCTATTGTTATTCTTCATATATATTCCTCCTTTATTCTTAATTACAATTATAAACTAAATGTTATATTTAAGCAATAAAGTTAACAATAATTTTTTGAATAAATTCTTCGAATTGAAGAACCTACTGTTCTTCCTAAATCCAACACTGTTGTAATTAACCTAGCTACTGAATTTAGAAATGTGGAAGTAATTGCTCCACCTTGTACTTTATAAAGTTCTACTTCGTTTAATTTCATAAAGACCTCCTAATTGCATTTTAATGGACGCAATATTCCATCCACTACTCCTGCTAAGAATACTCCTACTGCACCAATTATTGCTAGTACAGAATAAGCTATCCCTCCACCTACAATGGTTTCTAATTCTTGTTCTTTTAATATCATAATCATACTCACCTTTCTTTTATTATTTTCCATATTTTTTTCAACATATTTTCTTTGTTTTTATAAATTTGTAATTTCACAAATTCATTATTGTTCCCTTTATACTCTTTTACTTTTAGTGTAACGCTTTGCATTCCAATATTAGAACTATCAAGAAGTGTATTCCCAAAAAAAAGTTCTTCTATTTCAACTTTTTTACCATTGATTTTTATAAAATCATAAGTAAAACCTTCTTGGTATGGAAAATAAAAAGATATGTTACAACTTTCTTCACATAAAGTTTGGGCATTTGTTTCGTAAACGCTATACGCTTCTTTTCTTACTATAAATATCAACAAAAACGCAATAAGGAAAAAAGGAAGGAAAGAAAAATAAGCGTATTTTTTTCTATCTTTATGTATATAGTTATTTTGGTTGTATCTTAAATATTCTTTCATTTTAGTACCTCAAAATCATAAACTTTATCAAAATATCGATCATGTTTTTTATGACTTACATAAATAATGGTTTTATCGTTAAAATAGCTCTTTATTTTTTTGATAATGCTAATTTCAAGATCACTATTTACTTCACTTAGTGCTTCATCCAAAATTAGAATATGAAAATCATTTAGTAAAGCTCTTGCTAAAATAATTCTTTGTTTTTCTCCTCCTGAAATATTTGTAGAATCCTTGCTGAGAAACGTCTCATAGCGTAAAGCTTTTTTAGCCACAATGCTTTCAATCTCACAAATATCCAGAATTTCTTGTAATTTTTCTTCGGATATTTCTCGATGCAAAAGAATATTATTTTTAATTGTGTCTTGCATCAAGTTTTCTTTCTGGCTTACATACGTAATATTTTTACGAATTGTATACAAACTATAATCGTTTAGACTCACTTTCCCAATTTTTATATTATTATTTTTTACTTCTAATAAACGACTTAAGATTTGACACAATGTACTTTTTCCACAACCACTTTTCCCTTTAAATAAAACACAACTCTTTTCTTCAATTTCTATAGAAAAATCATGAAATAAAGGATAAAAATCGTTGTAAGAATAATTTAAATTTTCTATTGTGATATTGCCATTTTGAAATTCTTTAAAACCAACATCTTCTACTTCTTCGGGTATGTTATAAAAATCATTGATTTTGGTAATACCTACTTTTACATAATTATAATTTGGAATGAGATTTATAATTGTTTTAAATGGGGTGAAAAAGAAACCAATTAAACTTTCAAAAGTAATCAGATTAATCAAACTATAATTATGATTTACTATTTCTATAAAACCGAATGTTAGAATACTGAACTGCAAAAACTCTTCTAGAGATACTGCAATAGAGTTGGTTTGCATTACTTTTCTGCTTAAGTCATAACTTTGACTCAAGTACCGAAATAAATGCATTTCCATTTTTCTAAAAATTATTTTGACAAGATTTAGATTTTTAAGTGTAATAAAAGCATCTAAATTTTCGACCACTGTCGATTGAAAACTTATTTCTGCCTCATTTGCACTCAAAGCTTTTTTGTAAATGATTTTGCCAATGATTATTCCAAAGATCATATAAACAAATACAAAACAACAAAGAATAAAAAATAATGTTTTGTTTATAGAAAATAGAATAATCCCTACACTAAAAGCGAGGATAGAATCCAACAATATAGTAATTAAAATTTCGGAAAAGACTTCTTTTATATTTTCCAGTTCTTTTATTCT
The DNA here is from genome assembly GCA_949280095.1 of uncultured Bacilli bacterium. Lineage (GTDB taxonomy): Bacteria > Bacillota_I > Bacilli_A > RF39 > UBA660 > MGBC108787. The sequence continues at coordinate 1,585 of CASDHD010000014.1, read as the reverse complement.
TACCATAATTTCTCCTGTGGTTCTATCTTTAATAAAATAATTAGGAAGCAAAAACAAATGATGTAAAAAATCGTAAAACAAGTAACCATCTAAATTTTTATTAAGCAAAATTTTAAAGTGATTGCGTAGATAATAAACGAGTTGTTTAGTTGCATAGAGTGTCATAAAAAGGATAATTAGAATGAGGATTGTGTTTTTCTCTTCTGCATCACTAATAAAATTCATCCCTACTTTTAAATAAAAACCTGTTATGATGGTGAGAATTGTAAGAAATGCTGTAAAAAGAAGAATTTTTAAAACAATACTTTTTTCTTTTTTTAAAACTTCTTTTACCATTACTAAAATATAGTTTTCATTGATTACTTTAGGTAACTGATATTTAGGATAAAGAATGAGTGTATTACCAGTCCAAAGTGACTCAAAATCATTTCTTGATATTTTCACTTTTCCTTTTGCAGGATCCATCACGATAACTTCTGCTTCCGTTATTTTATAAATCACTACAAAATGATTTAGATTATTTATCTCGATATGAGCTATCACTGGAAGTATTATGTTTTCTAGTTCACTTAGTTTATCAAGTTTCATACCATAAGCATCAAATCCATAATTCTTAGCTGTCTTAACAAGATGATAAGCTGTTGTCCCTTCCAAGGACGTTTGTGTATCTTGTCTCAATTTTTCAAGTGGAATATAGCCTCCATAGTATTTCATGATAGAAAGCAAACAGCAAACTCCACAGTCTTTTAAATCCTGCTGTCTTACAATTACATTTTTTTTCATTTTTGCCTCCTCACTTATATATTTACAACGCGAATTTGTAATTTCCTTTTTTTTGAGTGAAATTTTTCAAAAAAAAGCATCTTTTTTTCTAAAAAGACACTTTTTTGTTATTTTTTTACTCTTTTATAGTAGTACTTTCAACTTTAAATACCCTATCGAAAAATCAAAGAAATCATACAATCAAGGTATTTAGTATTTTTACTCTCCAATTTTCAATTGATATGGATTTTCTTGGCTTCCTTTTCCGCTCGTTATTTCGACTTTAGCGTCTAGATATAAAACAGGACTAGCCTCAAAACTATCGCCAGACACACTATGGCTATACGCACTGCCTGCACTAGTCACACGAAACACATTATCAGCATACTTATTAAGCGGCATCAACAGCCATTGAGCTGCGGTGTCTATATATAACCAATCATTGTTTTTACAATCACTTACATTTGAACCATTCCAATTATAAAGTACTGTATTTAAACATGTTGTTCGATTGGTTGCACTTCCTCCACTTGTTGCATAGCCATAATCACTCGGGTACATCAAACCAATATGACCTGTCCATTCTATTGGTCTTCCGTTATAGACTGTTGTTCCTCTCTCTCTTTCATAATGCATGCTAGATGTTACATCATTATAAGTTGAACTTCCACCTAAATTCCATACAACACTTGCAATCATAGATTTAGCTTCATTTGTAAGACCTGTGTTACTAAAATCACATGTCACTGTAGCACCATTTGAACCATTTGGACATGTTCCATTTTCTCTATTCCAATATGGACCACTATTTAATACATTCATA
>CASDHD010000013.1 GCA_949280095.1 uncultured Bacilli bacterium | reverse complement strand
GTCTACATAAGGTGTTTCTAATATTTTAGGAACATCTTTTAATTTGTCATGCATCACAACCTTTAAAAGAGCATCAAAACCGATGGTTCCAAGTCCTAAGTTTTCATGGCGATCTTTATGAGAACCTTGTATATTTTTACTATCATTTACATGCACACAATGTACTCTGTCTAAACCTATTGTTGAATCAATTTGACTAAGAAGAGTATCAAATTCTTCTATCGAATATCCAGCATCATTCATATGACATGTGTCGATACAGACTCCAATATGACTAGATTTTACCATCGATAAGATTTCTTGTAATTCTTCAAATGTACAACCACATTCTGTTCCCTTACCAGCCATCGTCTCTAATAAAATCATCGGCAAGTCTTCATCAATGACTAAATTTAGGGCATCAGCAATATTTTGTAAAGCAATATTTCTCTCTATTCCAACAGCACTACCTGGATGTATCACAATATAAGAAATTCCAAGTGTTTTACATCTTTCTAATTCTTGTTTTAAAAAACGAACACTAAAGTCCCATTTTTCAGGATCTTTATTATTAGCAAGATTAATAATGTAAGGTGCATGACACACTACATTTTTAATTTCTATTCCATTTTCTTTCATTAATGCATGAGCTTCTTTAATTAAATTTTCATCTAGACTTTTACGTATCGTATTTTGAGGAGCTCCTGTATAAAACATAAACGTATTAGCTCCATAAGATAGCGCTTGTTTTACGCTTCCAAGTAATTGTTCATTTGTAAAATTAACATGACAACCAATAATCATTTTTCTTCACCACAATTATTATCTCATAAAGAGACAAAAAAAAGAAGAACAAAAGTCCATCTTAATCAATTAAACATATTAGCACCAGTGACATTACCGCAATTTTCAGAGGCACTTGTTCCAGCGACTGCTCCATTTCCATTTGTTCCAGTTTCTCCTGAAACAACAAAACTTCCATTACTAATCCAATAAGTATATGTTACGATATTTCCTTCAGGCTTTACTAAAACACTTCCCGTATAGTTATCTTTTTCTTTTCCTTTACTATAAAGACCTGCTTTATATAAATACTCTAATGAAAAACATGCACTACCTGTTTTAATTCCACCTTCTAAAATAGCAAATTGATAAGCATTTTTAGCAGAATCAATTAAAATATTACCTTCACTTGCGAGTACATTCTTACGTGCCCTATCCATTTGTGACAATACACTATTAGATGCAATTAGGATAATTACAGCCAAAATAACAATAACAGCTAAAAGTTCTACCAACGTAAAACCTTTTTTATTCTTTCTTAAATCCATAAAGACTACCATCCCTATCTAGTATCACAATCATTATACAAAAGAAATGAAGAGTAGTCAATTAAGTTTTATTTTAAAGTGTCTAAAATTCCGCTAATAATATCAATATTATCGATTGCATCACTCAATTTATCTGTCACTTTTAAATGATATTTATCTTTCATTGCTGTAACAAAATTTTTGTAAGAATCAGAATTTCGATTAAGGTCTTTGTACCAATACGAATTTAGTTTTAAAAAAGTTGCCATTTTTTTATCTTCCTCTAATTTTTGTTGCAATAAAAATTCCATCTTTTAATCCTCAAATATCTTATTAATTGGTCTTGGGCTTGCAATATCTGCTACTTCTGATGCAGTAGAAGATGTTCCTTTACTCGTTAATTCTTGAACAATTCCTAAAGCTTTCTGGGCAGTTCCAATATGTTCCTGAATAGATGACAAATCTATATTTTTAATTTTATCTGTTAAAGACTTAAAATTATAAGAAGTATTATTACTTGTAGTGGTATTTGCATTTGTAAAATAATCTTGCCAAGCATTTTCTTCTTCTCCATAAATATCATAAATTTCATAAAATTTCTGCCAAGTTGCTTCTCCATTTTTTATATAATGAACAAGTTCTGGATGAAGTCTTGCAAAATTCTTAAATTCCTCTTTTGTAGCCATAAAAAATCACCTATTACATTGTATGCAATTAGGTGATTTTCTTTCAAATTTTATCTTTCTAATTGATTATTTTCTACATGTTGTTTTAACATTGCTGCAACCTTTTTAATATAATCTGCTCTATTTTCAGAATCATTTAAATAATTTTCACGAATTTCTTGTGCTTCTTCATCGCTAATGTTACATAATGCAGCTATAAACTCAACTCCTCCATCACTATAATTAGGATACAATCTAGCATCATTAATGTATCCTTGCTCTAAATCAACATTTTCACTTAAAGTTTCTGTAATTTCTGAACTAAGTTCCATATCTTTTTCGTTTTGCTGTTGCAATAGTGCAGCAACAGTTATGATAAAAGCATTCTTATTAGAATCATTTTTATAATTTTCAACTAAATCAGCAGCTTCTATATCACTAATACAGCATAATTTTGCAATAAGTTCAACATTAAATTTATGATGAAGACAAGTCCTAGCTAAAATAATACTTTCTGGCTTTATACGTTCCAATCAAATCTCTCCTTTATTTACATAATAGCATACTTATATCTTAAAATCATCTAGAAAATCAGCCATTGTTAGCTCTTTCACTTTTAGTTTCTCTTTGATTTCTTCGGCTTCTTTTTCTTGTTTTTTCTCTTTTTTCAAAAAGCTTAACAAATTATTCTTTTTATGAATAGCATCTATTTTATGTTTAGTTACTACTGAACCTGTACTTGCTAAATCCATAATCGCAATTTCACTATTCTTTATTTCTTTAATTTCACTATCCGATTTTAATAAAATGACATCTCTTGCCTCTGTATCCATAGCCTTTATAATTTCATAATTCACAGATTTTACTTTTTTCATAATGGAATTACCACGTTTGGCACGTCCTGTTGCTTCTAAATCAGATGTTTTAATTCTCTTTGCAGTCTTATTATTTGTAAATACATCCACGTATTCCGCCTCATCATAAGAGAATGCAGAAACAAGATTTCCTTCTTTCAAGTTCATTCCTTTTACTCCTGCAGATTTTACTCCTGTAAGAGGAATCTCTTGATGATTAAATTGAACATAATAGCCATCACTACTTATTAATACAACATTTTTCTTTGCTACAAATACATCAACTAAAGAATCATTTTCTTTTAACTTAATTGCAGCCATAGGTTTAGAAAATCTTGAAACTACATAATCTTTTAAGCTACTTTTCTTCACCATACCATTACGAGTCGCCGTAATAATTTCTTCTTTTTCATTCTCCATTACCATAGAAGTAATGACTTGTTCTTCACTTGCCATCATTACGATATTATTGACGTGTTTACCGAGTTCTTTCCATTTTGCTTCTGGTATTTTATGAACAGGTATATATAAATAATTTCCTAAATTTGTAAATATTAAGATAGTATCCAGCGTTGTTACCTCGTATAAGCCAGTAACAAAGTCTCCTGGTTTTAGTGTCGTTTCTTCATCACCTCGAGAAGCATAAGACTTAGCACTTACGCGTTTTATATATCCTTCATTCGTGACAACAACTACCACATTTTCTTTTGGAATCATGTCCGCCATATCTAACTTAATTTCGGTGACTTCATCTTTGATTTGGGTGCGTCTTTTATTTCCATATTCTTTTTTAATAATCTTAAGTTCTGTTTTCATGACATGTTTTAATGCTTCTTCATTACTTAATATTTGTTCCCAGATTTTAATGTTTTTCGCTAATTTTTCCATTTCTTCTTGTAGTGCTACAACATCTGTATTCGTTAAACGATATAATTGTAATTCTACAATTGCTTTGGCTTGTTCAAATGTAAAATCATATTCTGTACTTAAATTAGCAATAGCATCACTTTTATTTTTACTAGCACGGATAATACGAATTACTTCATCTAAAATACTAATTGCTTTAACTAGACCTTCTAAAATATGAAATTGTGCTTTAGCATGATCAAGATCAAATTTGGTTCTTCTTGTTACCACTTCTTTTTGGTGTGCAATAAACGCATCTAAAATTTCTAAAATTCCCACAAGTCTTGGACGACGATTTACAATCGCTACCATATTGAAATTATAATTTACTTGTAAATCCGTATTTTTAAGTAAATAATTTAACACAAGTTCGGCATTGGCTTCTTTTTTTAAGTCAATAACTATACGTGCCATATGTTCATGATCAGATTCATCAATGACATCGTTAATGCCTTCAATCTTTTTATCCAATCGAATTTCTGTAATTTTCTTAATTAATTGCTCTTTTACAACTTCATAAGGAATTGAATGTATTAAGATTTGTTTTTTAGAACCATTTGTAACAATCTCACAGTCCGCTTTTAAAATGACTTTTCCTTTTCCTTTTGTATAGGCATCAATCAGTCCATTTTTGCCTTCAATGACGCCACCTGTCGGAAAATCAGGTCCTGGTAAAATTTCCATTATTGTTTCTAACTTACAATTTGGAGATTCAATTCTTTTGATTGTAGCATCAATCACTTCACTAAGATTGTGTGTTGGAATATTGGTAGCATACCCAGCACTAATTCCCGTAGAACCATTAACTAATAGATTGGGGAATGCCGCAGGAAGCACGGTAGGTTCAAGTTCAGTATCATCAAAGTTATAAGTCATCTCAACAGTGTTTTTATTAATAGAAGCTAACATCTCTTCCGCGATTTTAGATAACCTTGCTTCAGTGTAACGCATAGCAGCAGGACCATCACCGTCGATAGAACCATTATTTCCATGAATATCGATTAAACATTCACGCATTTTCCAGTTTTGGCTCATACGCACTAAAGCATCATAAATGGAAGAATCACCATGTGGATGGAAATTACCCATGATATCTCCAACTGCTTTTGCACTTTTACGATAAGGTTTATCATGTTTAAATCCTGAAATAAACATGGAATACAAAATTCTTCTTTGAACTGGTTTTAAACCATCACGAACATCAGGTAAAGCACGTTCTTGAATAATTTCTTTTGAGTATCTTCCAAAACCAGTCTCCATAATTTCTTCTAAACTATAATCATAAATTTTTTCTATAATTTCTTTCGTTTCCTTTTTCTTTGGCATGCTTCCACTTCCTTATAATCTAACTTCATTTTTATTTTCTATTTCTTTTTCTTCATCTATATATTTATAATGCAATGTATTTTTACTCGTAATAACGGATTTTCCTAAATTTTTTTCTATATCTTCTCTTGCCACTTTTGCAGCATGACCACTCATTTTAGCAATTTGTTTATTTTCTTCTAAACCAAATGGTTTATGAACACTTGCAAGTTCACGAGTAGCTATTTCTCCTAAATCAGTTGAGGCAATTTCTATATCGGACATATTATCTCTTAGAGATTCTTTACGAATCCCTTTAAAAACTTTATATTCACTTGCTTTCATTCCTGACCAAGATTTATAAATTTCATTCGTAAGAATTCCATATTCATAATTTTTTGTAATTCCACTTTCTTTCCATACATCTGTAAGTTTAAATCTATCCACTATTCCTGCAAGTCTTGTTTTAATCCATTTATCATCATACCCGTGTTTACGATAATATTCTACTGCTCTATTAATTGCTATTTCTGAATCAATACTTCATCTATTCTATCACTTCCTAAACTTGCTAACCATACTTTAAATGGTTCAGCTTTAGGCCTAGGAACAGATTCGATTAATCTTAAAATCCCTTTAGTATCCAATGTATCCGTTTCTCTTAATTTTCCGTCTTGGGCTTTCATTTTCAACTGCACGATATTTTCGTGCAGTTGGCTTCCCTCTTGTTTAAGCTTTCTTTTTAAATCACTCCAGTAATTTCTTGGAATATTACTCTCAGTTAATGCACCAATAACATCCACTACACTAAAATAATATTCTTCTTATTTCACTATTTTCAACCAAAACTTTTTTATTTATTTTCTAAAATCATCTTCCAAAGTAAAGTCAACATTTTCATTAATCCATTCTTTTCTAGGTTCTACTTGATCCCCCATTAAAAGATGAATTCGCTTTTCTGCAACTGCTGCATCAGTTAAGTTTACACGAAGAAGTCTTCTATTTGCTGGGTCCATGGTAGTTTCATAAAGTTCTTCGGCATTCATTTCTCCTAATCCTTTAAAACGTTGTACTTTAAAATTCCCTTTTAATTCACTTTTTCGTTTTGCAAGTTCTTCATCATCTGCTATATATTCTTTTCCTTTATTACCATGCTCAATCGAATATAAAGGAGGGGTTGCAATGTAAAGCATACCTGCTTCAATTAACGGACGCATGAAACGATAAAAGAACGTAATCAAAAGAATTTGAATATGGGAACCATCCACATCGGCATCGGTCATAATAATAACTTTTCCGTAATTTGAGTCTTTCGGATCAAAATCAGCCCCTAAACCTGCTCCAATAGCATATTCAATTTGTTTAAGTTCCGCATTTGCTTCTATATCATGAGTACTTGCTTTTTCACAGTTTAATACCTTACCACGAAGAGGTAGTATTGCTTGTGTTTCACGATTACGGAAAGATTTAGCAGAACCTCCTGCACTATCCCCTTCGACAAGGAATAATTCATTTTTCTTATAATCACGACCAGTTGCTTTAGCAAGTTTTTCACTTAAAACTCTTTCTTTAGAATTTTTTCCTGTTCCTTTACGTGCTGCTTCTCTTGCCTTTCTTGCCGCTTCTCTTGCTACACGACTTTTCATCGCTTTTTCTAATATGGTCAAGGCAATCTCTTTATTTTCTTCCAAAAAGAATTTTAAATTTTCATAAGTAATCGATTCTGTTACACTTTTTGCCTCTGGTGTTCCAAGTTTACCTTTCGTTTGCCCTTCAAATTGTAATAACTTTTCCGGAATTTTCAAACTAATAACAACACTTAAGCCTTCTCTAACATCGCTACCTTCTAAGTTTGATTCTTTTCCCTTTATTAAATTATTAGCACGAGCATAGTCATTAAATGCTTTCGTTATTCCGGTTTTAAATCCAACTTCGTGTGTTCCACCATCACTTGTTTTTACATTATTTACAAAACTTAAAATATTTTCATTGTAAGAATCGCTATATTGCATTGCAATATCAATCTCGATTTCATTCTTAGTCCCCATAAAATGAATAGGTTTATGTAATACATTTTTATTTTCGTTAATATATTCTACAAAACTAATCAGACCATTTTCATAATGGAATTCACAAGATTTATTGTCTTTCACATCTTCAATAATAACTTTTAAATTAGGAAGCAAAAATGCACTTTCTTGCATTCTTTCAACAATCGTTGTGTACGAAAAACTGGCATTTTTAAACATTTCATAATCAGGTAAGAAAGTAACTGTCGTTCCTGTTTTTTTAGATTCCCCAATCTTTTTTAAAGGACTTTCTACATGTCCACCATCACAAAATCTAATATTACTAATCTTTCCTTCGTTATAAATCGTAACATCCATTCTTTTGGATAAAGCATTCACAACACTTGCTCCAACGCCGTGTAATCCTCCACTTACCTTATACCCATCCGTTTCAAATTTACCACCTGCATGCAATACAGTATAAATAACTTCTGGAGTAGATTTACCCGATTCATGCATTCCAATGGGGACTCCACGTCCATTATCACTAATCGTTATACTTTCATCTGGATTTAACGTGATTTTAATCGTATCTCCATATCCATTAATAATCTCATCAATTGCATTATCGACAATTTCCCATATTAAATGATGAAGACCTCGCTTATCTGTTGATCCAATATACATTCCTGGTCTTTTACGAACTGCTTCTAAGCCTTCTAATATCTTAATTGACGATGCATCATATTTTGCCATGTTACCACCTTAAACAAGTATAACACAAAAAAAAAGACGGTGCAAAAATTCACTGTCAAATAAATGTCTCTATAGCATATTATCATTATTTCAGCGAGTTTAAATGATTTTATTGTTGAACAAAGTAGAAATCATTAATAAGAAAAAAACTGCATAAAAAAAAGACATTTAGTCTTTTAATTGAACTGCATAAGCAACTGTCGAAACTCCTGCTTCAAAAGTTTGACCAAAAATTTCATTAGTAGCAACTTCATCAATCCATAGACGTAAACTATAAGTTATTGCCTCACCATCATCCACACCTTCTGCACTTTGCCCTTTTAGTGTTCCTGTTGTAAGAACATAAGACTTAAGAACATCTTTCCCAAAATCTTCTTTAAAAGTAAAATAAGAAGTATCTAAATTTTGTTCAGCATTTTTTAAAGATTGAGCAACGGCTACAGCACCATCAGATTGCATCAAAGAATATTTAATAAAATCATCACTTAACTTCACACCATCCACTATATTTAAAGTATTTAAATATAAAGTGAATCTTGCATCTACTGTACAAGTATTTTTTATAGTAAATGTATAAGGCGCCGTTTTAAGACCTTTTTCATCTGATATAGGAAACGTATTCGTCAAATTAATAGAAGAAGAATCTGTATCATCAAACGTAATTGCAAAGCAACCAGATTCTAAAGCATTTTTACTTTCTTGCGTAATTGTTACACTCCATAAAGCATAACTACTAGCAATAAACATAGTTATAACCATACAAATTGCTATAATAGCAAGTGGAATACGATATCTCAATCTCATACGCGTTTCACCTTATTTTTCTATTTTCTATCAAATATTATAAAACAAAAAAAAGGTTTTGAAAAGTACTAAATTACTTTTGTAAAACCTCTACTGCTTCTTTTAACGTTTCTACTGGAATTAATTCTAATTTTAATTTATTTTTTTCCTTTACATCTTTAGCTTCTGCATAATTTTCTAAAGGACATAAAAAGATTTCTGCATTCGCTTTTTCCGCGCCTAAAAGTTTATATTTTATTCCCCCAATTTCTCCTACAATTCCTTCAATATCAATTGTACCAGTTCCTACTATCTTTCTTCCTTTTGTAATATCACTTTCTGTAAGAGCATTGTAAATTGATAATGCTGTCATAAGGCCTCCAGAAGAACCAGACTCACTCGTTTTTGTTTCGATAGTCACTTTAGGATCCGTTTCATATTCATACTTATTTATAATTTGAATCCCTACTTTTAAAGTGTTTTCAATTTCATACAACTTCGCATGACAAGTTATCTCTTTATCACTTCTTAAAACAGTAAAAGTTACCTCATCATTTTTGTGTAAAGAGTTTACATATTTTTGTAAATCAATAAGTTCCTTAAACTCTTTTCCATTAATATTCAAAATAATATCACCAAGTTTTAAATCAGTTTCAGCTTCTTTTGCTATATAAGTTACAACATGATAAATATTTTTAATATTTATTTCCTTTTCTGCTAATGTATAAGCGCTAATTATTGCATTATCAAGTCCCTCTTCTAAAAATAAATGATCTCTTTCAATCGATTCATCAACACTTTCATTTTCTAGCGTAATACTTTTAGATTCCACCAAGTCCCAATTAGGAATGATAAAAGAAGCTAAAACAAAAGGAATATTCCCTTTCATCATTGAAACATAAGACATAGATAACGTCCCCTCTGTTTCATAACCATTTTCAACATTTACACGACTACTTAAATCAATTGTTCCTCCTGGCCTATAAATTACAAAAGGCAGTTCATAAAAGAAAAATACAAATAATAAAACTAAAGAAAGTAAAAATTTATAATTTTCTTTTATGAGTTCTTTTCCTTTTTCATATACTTTAGTAAACATACCATCACCACCATAATTATAGCAAAGGAAATCAAGAATATGAAAAAAACTTTAAAAAATTATTTTTATATTATCTTAACTTTATTATTTATTTTTCTCTTGTTTTGGAAAAATATAGCTTTTAAGACTTGCATTCTCAAATGTTGTACTCTTTTTTTTGAACAAGTTTTTCCTTCCCTTTTTCCTATGTTTATTATTAATGATATTTTAATGAATTATAACTTTTTTTCTCTAATTGAAAAAACATTTCACAAAATATTTCAAAAACTATTTAAATTTTCGACAGTAGCCTCTACTATTTTTGTTATGTCTATGTTTTCCGGAACTCCTACCAATGCTTATCTAACTGCAAATTTAGTTCGTGAAAAAAAATTATCTTCAAAAGATGCTAGTGTTATCCTTACTTATTCTTGTTTTTTAAATCCCTTATTTTTATTTACAATGTTAACTACTATTTTTCATAACTCCTCTATTACATTAAAACTAATGAGTATCCATTATGGACTTAATTTCTTTATCGCATTTTTACAACGTCGATATCCTTATGAACAAAAGAGTTTACAAAATAAAGAAGCAGAAGCCTTTTCTATAACTTTATCTAAAAGTTTAAAACGAAGCATAGACACTTTACTTTTAATATTAGGAACAATTATTTTCTATTTTATTATTTGTGAAGGAATTTCTACGTTTATCTATTCACCTTTACTAAATTGCCTTTTGAATGGAATTTTAGAAGCAACAGGTGGTCTAGCAAAACTAACACTTTTAAATATAAATAACCACCTAAAAGAAATATTCGTTTGTCTTTTTATTTCTTTTGGTGGCTTTAGTATCCATTCACAAATAAAAAATATTATCAGTGAAGAAAATATTTCTTATAAACCTTTTTTAATTGCGAGAATCTTTCATGCCTTTTTATCCACACTTATTTGCATCATAATTCCCTAAAGTAATCTTATTAGGAAAAGCATCTTCTAAATTTTCAAGGTCTTTTTTCTCTCCTACATAAAAGAATTCTAAATCATCTATATAATTTTTCTTTTTTTCATTCACAATAACTGGAATTGTAAATTTTACCGAAAAAAAATCTCCCTCTACTTTCAAAGTAGGATCAGATAAACTCGTTGAATAGGAAACGCAATGAATTCCAAAATGAGTACTTTCTTTCTCTTTTTCAAGGTTCCATTTTTCGCTTCCCATTTCATTTGTATAAGTAATCAAATTTTCTTCTACTATTAATTCTGCTTCTGAAGAATCAGCATACGTGATTCTTAGAATAAATTGGTTTTCATTAGAATTATCTACAAATTTTACTATTTTTCTTTCTAAAAAATCCGTTTGTATATTCTTTAAAATGATTGCTCTTGTTTGCTGATTTTTTCGATTAAAATCCATATTATTTTCATTATAACGTACATCTACAAGTAATCGAAATAAAAACATAATGACAATGGAAATTAATGCAATACTCACAATAAGTTCCACTAAAGTAATTCCCTTATTATTCTTAATCATGATAAATCACCTAAACTTATAGTAGCATAATAAAACACACAATCATCACCATCGCAATATTCGCCATCTTTATTTTCTGAATATTCTGCAATGATACGATATCCCGTTTTACCCTCACCACCAATGGTTTTCAAATAAGCACCCATGTCTTCATTAACTTGTAACAAAGATTCACATTTTCCACTTGCGTTCGTACAATTTTGCAAACTACTTAGATCGTTATAAGCAAAATATAAGTTACTAACATGCAAATTAGATAATAAATTTTCACAAATTCCTAGATTGTCTTCTTCATGAATAAAAATATTATTTGTACATCCAAACCCTGTAGTTAACAAATAAGGTTTCGTATCATCATCTTTATTTAAACTAACACTTAACATATCCAATCGAAAACTTCTAAAAAACTTTTCTAAATAATAAGTACGATATAAATAAACCGAATCATTATATTTTATTCTTGTCTTTTCCTTCCGAATAGATGCACTATAAGTAGAATAAAGCATCAGTAAAGATGTAGTCAAAACAGCAACAACTACTAAAGTTTCTACAAATACAAATCCCTTTTTCCTCTTCATTAGAATCACTCTCTATTATCTATTCATTATTTTAACTTATTTCTAAAACAATTTCAATCATTCTTAATATAAAGCGATTGTTCTTATAAACAAATGGCATTCATAATAAGGACTTTCTCCTCCATGAGCTAAATTAATTTTTAAAAAAGCCGTTGTATATGGACTTGTTCTATGATATTCATCAAGATTGAGAGTTAAAGTAGTTCCACCATGATATTCTTGGGCAAATCTCTCTGAATTACTTGCAATAAAATCATTTATATAACCATTTACACTAAAACCAATAGTAGTTAATCCAGTAAGGCCATTTATAGTTGTTTCATGAGCTGAAACCATTTCTACATAATGATAGGGTGATGTATTAATTAGATTATTGCTACGTGCTGTAACATTTGTATTTTTAGAAGAGGCTTTTATAAAATAAACATCATTAGATTCTCGTCCCCATGAAAGTGATGTATCACCATTTGTATCTACTGTAAATCCACCAAAAATATTGGATCCATTTTTATACAAATAACAAGGAAGACCTACACTATTTTTCTTTTCTTCACTTATAGCCTCTGAATTCAAAAACATCTTTGCTATAGCTGTTGTATAATTAGAGCTATCTTTGATGCCCTCTCTTAAAGTTGCATTATCTGCAACATAAGTCATACCTGCAGCGCTTGCAACTAACTTATTCATATCACTAGTACTAGCAAGAAATTCATCTATAGTTTTCACATTACTTTCGCTACCAATTAAAACCTTTAATTTTTTAATCATATCCGTTTTAAAAGAAATAGTACAAGTTGTTTCTCTTACAGTTACATTGTTAACTACAATTTTCCAATCGTCATCATTCCAACTTGCCTTAGCTCCATTGTCACATGTCACAGTATCAAAAACATATTCATCATTTTTATGCGGGATTTCTGTTGCTAAAGTTCCATTTAATAAAACCTTTATCATAGCTTCTTTTTCTAAAAAATTAGGTACTCTTCCTCTTAAGACATTAAACTCTTTCTTTTCTTCGTATAAGGCAAATGTTCTATATAAAGTTATTCCTCCAATTAAAAGGATGAGACCTAGTATTGTACCCATTATTATTTTCTTTTGTTTTTTATTCTTATTAAATTTCTTTAATCCATCTGGTTGGTCTTTCTTATCTAAGATACCCCCCCCTCAGACGGTTTCTGCTGGTTGGGAGGATTTTACTTATTTTTTTCATTTTTTATCCTCTCTTCTATTAACCACATCATAACATAGTTTTCTTTACTTTGCAAAAAGTTTGTATAAGATAAATGCACACTTTAACTTGTATAAAAGAAAATGCCTAATATAAAGCTATTCTATAGACCGTCAAATAAATAGAATATTCAGCTACTTGGCCTCCATGCATAACCTGAATTTTTAAATAATCATCTCTTCCATAATCGCGAATAGGAACAGTTATTATAACTTCTTTAGGGATAGACGTTATAGTTTCTGAAGTGGCAGCTTGAAAATCATTAATTTCTTGATTATCACTCAAGCCAAAATAAACAGTACCTGTTAAATTTTGATGATTAGTATGGAAATCTGTGTGCATTTCTAAATATTGATATCCTCTCGTTTTAATTTTATTAATACTACTAGCCGTAATAAAAGAATATTGAAAAGATACATTAAAATAATATGTGTTACCTGTCTCATTGGAATACGTTGCACTTTTATCATTTTGAGCAGCGGGACTACCATAATAAATTACATTAGAAAAACCTCCAAAAATATTTTGACCATATTTATATAAATAACAAGGCATACTAGCATTATATTTTTCTATTTCACTTACTACAGTAGAATCTAAAAATTTCTTTGCTAAATCTATTGTATAAAGTTCACTATTTTTTATAGCATCTTTTAAAATATCTGTTTCAATAATAAATTGCATTGCTTCTTTTGTACTAACAATTTTATTTATCTCTTCATTATTTGTAAGTAAATCATCAACGGTTTTGGTTTTGCTTTCACTATGAATAATTTTTTTCAATTGTTGAACTGCCTTTTCCAAATCAGTAAGCAAAAAATTAGGTACTCTTCCTCTTAAGACATTAAACTCTTTCTTTTCTTCGTATAAGGCAAATGTTCTATATAAAGTTATTCCTCCAATTAAAAGGATGAGACCTAGTATTGTACCCATTATTATTTTCTTTTGTTTTTTATTCTTATTAAATTTCTTTAATCCATCTGGTTGGTCTTTCTTACTTAATGTGCCCCCCAGACGATTTCTGCTGGTTGGGAGGATTTGTTTTCTTATTTTTTTCATTTTTTTATCCTCTCTTCTATCTTCTACATTTTATCATAATCAATTTTCATTTGCAAAATATTTTCTGGCCCTATCACTCCATAAAAAAAAACATATAATACAATAGGTGATTATATGTTTAACAATAGACCTTGTCCTCCACCTTGTAACAACAATCGTGGTGGTGGTTTCTTTACTATCTTAGCAATATTCGCATTATGTATTTTAATTTTTTATCAACTACTCATTACCTTAATTCTACCTTTACGTTTTAACATTTTTGTTTTACTTTTAGAAATATTTGTCCTAATTTTTCTATTGTATCGCGTAATATGGCCTCACTAATTCTTCTGTTACAAAAATATAATCTAAAGCCTCACGTACACTTTTACAGTCATTAAACTCTACATTAGAAAACTCTATTTCTGGTGGAATCGAAATTAAAATAAAAAACAATTTTTTCTCATCCTCTGTTAGATTTACTTTCTCTAAATATTTCGTAAAGACCACATCAAAATGAATGGTAAAAAATGCCGATTGGTAAAACTTAACCAAATCCATAACTGGCGTATCTGTTCGATAATCTTCCCAACTAATCAAGTAATCTGCATCACTTTTCATAAAATGATCTAAACTTAATTTGTTATGAATCAAACATACTCTTTTTTTTGTTTGGTCTTTAACAAGAGAAAACCATACATCTAATTCATTACTTGCAAAATCAAGTGCTGAAAATATCTTATAAATATTTCGAATTAACGAATAATGGGAAGGAGACATATAGGTTTCCTTTTTTATTTCGTCATAAAATGTATTATACTTATTTTGCAAATAAACAATATTACTTTTAATATTATCATAGATAGCTTTAAAATCATCCTCAGTAATTGTTTTATAAAAGGTTGTTTTATTATGCAAATTTGCAACTACATCTACCAAATCTAAAGCTTTCTGTTCTTGGGGCATTGAAACGTCCTCTACATACTCATAAACATTGACATCCGTTCGGTTGCCATCAACAAGTTTTGGAAAAGAAGTGAAATTTCGACTTTTTAAATAAGCATATAATTCTTTAATGTCTTTATCCTTCTTTTCTTTAACCACAAAATCTCCCGATGTTGTATTTAACACCATCGCACTTCCTAAAATCGTATAACGATAGGGTTTATAAATTTTTTTTAAAACTTCAATTGATTTATTCATCTAAACAAGGAATTACTAACTTATCTCCGACTGTAACACTTTCTACATTATTGTATGCTTTTAATGTATTCACATCGGTTCCATAAAGAGTACAAATACTTTCAATTGTATCACTACTGTTTACAATATGAATATGATAAGTTGCAAATTCACTTTCTGTTTCTTCTATCGTATCTAAAATGATATTCTCACTTACCGCATCTAGTCTTTCTTCCTCATTTTTTTGTTCTTCCCTTACTTCTTCCACTTCTGGAAATAACTCTCCTATTTCTTCCATAACAGATTCACGAATTTCTTCTTTTTCAGTATCGATTTCTTCTTCCTCTAGAATTTCTTCAATTTCTGCTTCTTCAACTTCTAATTCATCTGCTGTTACGCAAAATTCAATATGAACACGTAGAGTAGACGCATTTGCAACTTCATAAGTAAAATCAGTAATCTCAAATTCTATAGAATCTTTAACAATGTTTTCTGTAACTTCTAATGCAAACGGTAATTTATAGTTAAAGGACTCTTTATTAACACTCACTTCATGACTTTTATATTCTCCAGAAACAATAAAATTCCCTTCTATTTCTGTTTCTGTAATATTTAATTCATGTTCTAAAGAAATACTACAAATTTCTGCAATTTTAGTTTTAAACTCAATATCTTTTGTATACGGAACTATACTTTTCATTGTTCTTCACCCTTTCTTATTTTATTTTATGAAGCCAAAAAAGGTTTTATGAATGAAAAAAGTACCGATAAAACCGATACTTAATCTCTCAAAAGAACACGGAAAAGTACTTGCTATGTTCCTAAAATAAATGGATCTAAACTTGTTCCTGTTCCACTTTCAATTATTATTTCAGGCTTTAAGAAAACGACAGGGCGTACCGCCATTCTATTGAATACGTACCAGTTAGAACCAATTGTTCCCGAGGTGGATACATAGAAAGCTGTGTCTGATTCCTCTGAAACAGCAACTATCGTCCATTGTGCAAGAGATTTGATATATAACCAATTATTGTTTACGCAATTCGAATTATAATTAGATAAATACGTATTTAAACAAGTAGCTCTTACACTACCTCCGACTGCATAGCCATAATCACTTGGTGACATTAATCCAACAATTTCTTGCGTTGTAGATTGACTTTCTGAGGTATAAAAAGAACTTGCAGTCCCATTAGAACCTACTCTCCTCCCATAAGGCCAATTTACACGTATTAACATGTCTAAAGCTTCTGAAGTTAATCCTGTTTCACTAAAATTGCATACTGTTGTTGCGCCATTTTGTCCACTTGGACACCTTCCACTTGTCCTTTTCGTATAAGGTCCATAACTTATAACTGCTCGAAGTGAACTATTAGGCCAAGAATTAATTCCATTTGTATTTTTATTATCCCATGAATAACTTCCTATACTTTCATTTCTTATAATCTTTACATAGCTACCTTTATTTCCGTTACTATCTTCGATATTATTCATTACTCCTATTATTCGCCATAGTTCATTATTAAACAATACATAATTATTAGGATTAGATCCTATATAACGAATATTATTATCTTCTGTTCCATCATTTACTATTTCTTCAGAGGAAGATGATAAATTAACAATATAATCTATTGCACTTCCTTTGGATGGATTTGTTTCTTTTGTCTTAAACGATACTGTACATGTTGTTTTACTTTTACTTAAATTACCTATTGTTATTTTCCATGTGTCACTATTCCATTCTGCTTCTGCTCCATTATTACATGTTATACTTTCAAACACATATCCATCTTCTTTTCCTG